>NZ_JBSFUT010000037.1:0-36118 GCF_053591935.1 Streptomyces sp. NPDC002851
TTTTTTTTTGTTTTTTTTTTTTTGTTTGTTTGTTTTTTAAACTCTAGCCGGCCCGGGTCCGCTGGTCGTGGGGGCCGCCGCCCGCGGGTCGGGGGTCAGGGAGTGGAGGGGAGCGGGTCGACGCGCACGGCGCCGCCGAAGTTCTCGTCGTCGGTGCCCCAGACCCCGCGCCCGCCGGGCAGCGCGGCGACGGCCTCGATCTTGCGGTTGTCGCCCTTGTCGAACGAGTGCAGCGGAACGAGTTCCGGCGCCGACTTGAGGTCGAGCACGGCGTCCCCGTTGCGGTTGCGGTTGCGGTTGCGGTCGCGGTCGCCTGTGCCGTCGACTGTCAGGCGCCCCGCGTAGTAGACGGCCGAGGCGAACGGCCCGTCGTTGACATTGGGGTCGGAGGCCGAGGACACGAGCAGCGTGCCGTCCCCGAGCACCTTGAGGTCGCTGATGTGCCGCACCTCGTCCTCGTCCGGCAGCGGCACGGCGAACTCGGCCCGCGACGTGGGGTCGGCGATCCGCAGCCCGTCCCGGCCCGCCGTCGCCGGGGCGGCGCGTACGACGGACTTCTCGGCGCTCTTGCCCCGGGTCGCCCAGACCGCGAAGAGCCGCCCGGAGGCGTCCCGGTGCAGCGCGAAGCTCTCGTAGTTGTCGCCGTCCCGGACATCCGGCAGCCGCACGGGAGCGCCGCGCACGGTCGCCGTCGTACGGGTCACGTCCAGGTCGTACGTCATGCCCTTGCTGGACACGGCGATGTAGCGCCCGGGTCGGCCCGGCACGGCGTCGAGCGCCTCCAGGTCGGTGGGCAGCGGTCCGCGCCAGGCGAGTTCCCTGGTCACCGCGTTGTCGGGGGTCAGGTGGACGGTCGCGATGCGGCTCTGGCCCGTGTCCTTGTTGTCCCGTACGACGACGAGCTCGACCGCGCCGGTCGCGGACGGTTCGCTTCCGGCCACTGCGATGCCGCTCACCCCGCGCTCGATACCGGAGCCGACCTCGTGCCAGCCCGAGGGGTCGGGCGCGGCGGCGGATGCGGCGGCGGGCGCGGGGGAGGCCGCGTCCCCGGCCACGGCGGCCGTGGTGCCGACGGCGAGACAGCCGCACACCACGGCCACCGGGACGGTTCCCCTTGTGATTGCGTTGATCATGGCCCGGAACGCTAAGGCATGATCACCAAGGCTCCAAGGGGTCCGTCACGGAAACGTGCCGACTCAAGCGGCCAGCGACCTTGTTCCGTCGGCCAGCGGCCTTGTTCAGTCGGCCATCGGCCCTGGTGTTCGACCGGCCAGCAACGCGTCGATCTGCCCGACCGCCTCGGCGAGACCTTCCTCCATGCCCATGTCGAGCAGCTGCTGCATGTGCTCGCGGGAGTCGAAGGACGAGTGCATCTCCATCCGGGTGCCGCCGTCGTGTGCGGTCAACTGCATCCGCATCGTGATGGTCGGCATGTCGGTGACCGGATTGCCCTCGGTGTCCGAGAAACCGTCCACGAACTCAAGGGACTTGGGCGGATTCGCCGAGGTGACCTTCCACCAGCCGTGCATCCGCTCGCCCGTGGGCCCGGTCATGTAGTACGTGACCCGGCCACCCGGCGTCAGATCGTGGTCCTCGAACGTCGCGGGCCAGGTCGGAGGCCCCCACCAGCGCTCCAACTGCCGCGGGTCGGCCCACAGTTGCCACACCCGCTCCGCCGGAGCGTCGAAGTCGGCGATCAGGGTGAGGGTCAGGTTGTCAAGGTCCTTGTCGACGCTGGTCACAGTCATCTGGGGGTCCTTCCGCCGTGTTGGCCGGGTCGCCGGTACGGTCCTGCGCGATCACCTGGGCCATCCGGTCCACGCGGCCCCGCCAGGACGCCTCGAGCTCGTCGAGTACCTGACGCGCCCGCTGGACGGCCCCGGGCTCGGCGCGCACGAGCTGCTCGCGCCCGCGCCGCACCTTGGTCACCAGACCGGCCCGCGCAAGCACCGCGACATGCTTCTGCACCGCGGCGAAGCTCATCGGATACGTCTCCGCGAGCCGCGACACCGACAGATCACCCTGAGCGGAACGCCGCAGAATGTCCCGCCGTGTGGCATCCGCAAGGGCGTGGAACAGCCGGTCCACCGTCTCTTCGACCAACTCATCTACAACCATTTGGTTGCAGATTACTCCCCTTCCCGCCGCGCCGCATCCGGAGCAGGGTCAGCCCGACGACTTGGGCGCGAGCCCGCCACCGACCTCGCCCGCGTGCGGGCTGAGCACGCCCGCGCCGACCAGGGCGAAGATCACCACGCCCAGGATGATGCGGTAGTAGACGAAGGGCATGAAGGACTTGGTCGTGATGAACTTCATGAACCAGGCGATCACCGCGTAGCCCACGGCGAACGCGATGACGGTGGCGAAGATCGTCGGACCCCAGGTGACGTGGGTGGCCTCGCCTGCCGCGTTGTCCTTGTAGACGTCATAGAGCTCGTAGCCGCCGGACGCGAGTACGGCCGGGATGGCGAGCAGGAAGGAGTAGCGGGCCGCGGACTCGCGGGTGTAGCCCATGAACAGGCCGCCGCTGATGGTGGCGCCGGAGCGGGAGACGCCCGGTACGAGCGCCATGGCCTGGCAGAAGCCGTAGATCAGGCCGTCCCGGACGCCCAGGTCCTTGAGCGTCTTGCGCTGCTTCACGGCTCGGTGCCTGCCGCCGTCCTCGTCGCGTGCGGCGAGCCGGTCCGCGATGCCGAGGATGATGCCGAGCACGATCAGGGTCGTGGCGATCAGGCGCAGATCGCGGAACGGGCCCTCGATCTGGTCCTTGAGCGTGAGCCCGAGCACCCCGATCGGCAGTGAGCCGACGATGACCAGCCAGCCCATCTGCGCGTCGTGGTCGGAGCGCATCGACTTGTTGAAGAGCGAGCGGGACCAGGCCGAGAGGATCCGCCCGATGTCCTTGCGGAAGTAGATCAGGACCGCCGTCTCGGTACCGATCTGCGTGATCGCCGTGAAGGCGGCCCCCGGGTCCTGCCAGCCGGCGAACGCGGCCGTCAGGCGCAGATGCGCGCTGGACGAGATGGGCAGGAACTCGGTGAGCCCCTGGACGAGTCCGAGGATGAACGATTCGAACCAGCTCATGGAGCCTGTGCCGTCCCGGATGTGATCGTGCGCCGGGTCGCCCGCGGGCGGCCCGACGGGCTGCGGAAGAGGTCAAGGTGGCGGCGAAGCTCTGTGGCGGCAGGATCTTCTGACCGTCGCGGGGCAGCGTACCGTCCGGCGGTACGGGCCCCGTCCGAGGGATCCCTTTCGCCGCCGCGATGATCGGGATGATTCGGAGGACAGGACCTAGCGGCCCGGCATGCCGCGCAAGCGGTGGCGTTTGCGCCAGGCCACCGCCGCCGCCGCTAGGCCCGTCACCGCGATGAAGCCCATCGCGATCAGGAAGACGGGCGACGTCGGCGTCGCGGCGCGGCTGCCCGCCACCACGTACGCCGCCGTATTCGGGATCGAGCCGAGCCCGGTCGCCAGGAGGAACGGGAACGCCCGCATCCGGGAGAACGCGGCGCAGTAGTTCGCCGCCCAGAACGGCACCCCGGGAAAGAGCCGCGCGGCCAGCATCGAGCGGAAGCCGTGCCGGCTCAGCTGGCCGTCCACCGCGAGCAGCCAGCGCCCGCGAAGCAGCGGCCGCAACGCGTCCTGGCCGAGCACCCGGCCCAGACCGAAGGCGAGCCCCGCGCCGAACACCGTCCCGGCGAGCGCGCCCACGAGCCCCGCCTGCGAGCCGAACACGGCGCCCGCGGCGAGATTGAGCAGCGGCCGCGGTACGAACGCCACCGTGCATATCCCGTACGCCACCGCGAAAAGGACCACCGCGGCCGCGCCGCTCAGCTGCGGCGGCCAGCCGTCGGCCAGATGCCGCTGCGGCTCGAAGAGCAGCACGCAGCTGCCCGCGGCGGCGAGCAGCACCACGAGCAAGGAGAGCCGCGACCACGGCGAGAGCAGCGCTCTGCCGATGCGCGGGGCGGGACCCTGGCTCGCGGCGGCCGACGGCCGGGTGGCGGAGTCGAGCATCCGGCGACAGTAACCGACGTATATGTGCGTTCGCCGTATGGTGCGTCTCATGAGCGTCACAGCGCCGCGAGGAGACGAACGAGACGAAGGTCCGCAGCTGGACCCTGGCGCGCCCGTACCTGCGAGCGATCTTGCTGACACTGTCCTGGAGCGGCTGGTCGCCACGTATCCACAAGGGGCGCGGCCGGAGCGGGTCCCAGCCGTGGAGGCGTACATGAAGGGTGTCGTGCCCTTCCTCGGCATCCCGTCCGTTGAGCGGCGCGCCCTCTCGCGGACCGTGCTCGCCGGGCTGCCGCGCCCTGATGAAGAGGACTGCGCGGCGGTCGCGCTGCGCTGCTGGCGGCTGCCCGAGCGCGAGTACCACTACTTCGCCGTCGACTATCTGCGCCGCCATGTGAAGCGCTGCTCCTCCGGCTTTCTGCCCGTCGCCCGGCACCTGATCACCACGGTCTCCTGGTGGGACACCGTCGACCCGCTCGCCGCCCATGTGGTCGGCGGCCTCGTCGCGGCCGACCCCGGCCTGCGCCCGGACATGGACGAGTGGATCGAGGACGGCGACCTGTGGGTGGCCCGCACGGCCCTCCTGCACCAACTGCGCTTCAAGGACGCCACCGACACCGAGCGCCTCTTCGGTTACTGCCTGCGCCGCGCAGACCACGCCGACTTCTTCATCCGCAAGGCGATCGGCTGGTGCCTGCGCGAGTACGCCAAGACCGACCCCGAGGCGGTACGCACCTTCGTCACCGCCCACCGGGAACGGCTCGCGCCGCTGTCGGTGCGGGAGGCCCTGAAGAACCTCTGAGACGGTGCCTCGTGCGGTTCCGTGGCCCGCCCGTAGACTGCCTGTTCGAACCATCGGTACGGCAGCAACTCGGGGGAAAGAACCACCATGTTCGGACGTAGGCAGGAAACCGCGGTCCTCGTACTGCGGGACTCGGACGAGCTGACCGAGACGCTGCGGTGGGCGCTCGACCGCGCCCCCGAGGAGGAGCGCGCCGGGCTCCGCCGGGCCCTCGAGCTGGTCGCCGAGACCGCCGCGACGAGCGATGCCGAGATACGGGTGCGCTGGACCCGGGCACAGCTGGCCGCCGCCGGATACCAGGGACCCGGCGACGACGTCCGCGCCGTCAAGGCCCTGCGGGACGCGCAGCCGGGCCTGAGCCTGGCCCAGGCGGTGGAGTTCACGAAGGAGGCGGCCGCAGCGGGTTGAGCCCTGGCGCACATCTTCCGTCTCACGCATCCGTCCCGTGGGACGGGTGGCCGCTTCTGGGGGCTGCGCCCCCAGGCCCGCTGCTAACGCGACCCCGCTCCCTCCTCGGTGAACACGCTCGTCCTCAAACGCCGGACGGGCTGGATTGTCGGCCTCACCCACCCCGCGTGAACAACAAGCTCACGTTGTGACCGCCGAAGCCGAACGAATTGGTCAGGCCCGCCGACCAGGCGCCCGTTCGGGCCTCGCCGTGGACCACATCGAGGTCCGCCGCCGGGTCGAGGCGGTCGAGGTTGCGGGTGGGCGGCAGCGTCCCGTCCCGCAGCGTGAGCAGCGCGGCGATCGCGGCCACCGCACCCGAGGCGCCCAGCATGTGGCCCGTCATGGACTTGGTCGCGGTGACCGCGACCCCGTCGCCGAGGGTCGCGCGGATCGCCTCGGCCTCCGCCAGGTCACCGGACTCCGTGGAGGTGGCGTGGGCGTGCACGTGGTCGACGTCGCCGGGTGCGAGGCCCGCCGAGCCGAGGGCGGCCCGGATGGCGCGGACCTGGCCCGGCGTATCGGACGCGGTGATGTGCGCGGCGCTCGAGCTGACGGCGGCGCCCGCGAGTACGCCGTACGCCGTGGCCCGCCGGGCGCGTGCGAACTCCGCCCGCTCCAGGACGACGAGGCCCGCGCCCTCGGCCATCACGAACCCGCTGCGGTCCACGTCGAACGGCCGGGACACCGCCTGCGGGTCCTCGCTCCGCGTCGACAACGCCTTCATCTGCGCGAACGCGGCGAGCGTGAACGGGTGCAGACACGCCTCCGCGCCGCCCGCCACCACCACATCGGCCTGCCCCGCACGGATCATCTCAAGGCCCATGGCGATGGCCTCGGCCCCGGACGCGCAGGCGCTCACCGGGGTACGGGCCCCGCCGTGCGCGCCCAGCTCCATGCTGACCCACGCGGCCGGGCCGTTGGGCATCAGCATCGGCACCGCGTACGGGGAGAGCCGCCGCGCCCCGGACCGCTCGTGCACGTCGTCCTGGCCGAGGGTGGTGAGGACGCCGCCCGTGCCGGTGCCGATGACCACCGCGAGCCGGGCCGGGTCCACCTCGGGGCGGCCCGCGTCCTGCCACGCCTCGCGGGCGGCGAGCAGCGCGATCTGCTCGCACCGGTCCAGCTTCCTGGCCTGTACGCGGTCGAGCAGCCCGGCCGGGTCGACCGGGAGCCGCGCGGCGATCCGCACCGGCGATTCGGCGGCCCACTCCTCGTCGATCAGGGTCACGCCGGACTTGCCCGCGAGCAGCCCCGCCCAGGTCGACGCGGCGTCGGCGCCGAGCGGAGTGAGCGCCCCCACGCCCGTGACGAGCACGTCATCGCGCTGCTGATCCATCCCGATTCCTCCTCGGTGGTACGTAGGAACCCAACAGGGGTCGACCGATCCGTTCAGGGCGGGCCGAGTCCCCGTACTCCGAGAATCGCAGGTGAAAGCGGAGGCTACGGTCGCGTAACGCGACCGATTTGCGTCGGCACGATTAGAGGAACCCTATAACCCTCAGTCCCACAGGCCGTGGCCCGTGGTCGCGTCCACGTGGGCCGGGATCTCGTCGTGGCGGTCGCCGACGGTCGGGGTGCCGGTGGGCTCGAAGAGCAGCAGGGCGGCGCCCGTGGGGGAGTAGGGCTTGTGCTCGGTGCCGCGCGGGACCGTGAAGACGGCGCCCCGGGGCAGGTGGACGGTGCGTTCGCCGGTCGGCTCGCGCAGCGAGATGTGCAGCTCGCCCTCGATCACCAGGAAGAACTCGTCGGTGTCGTCGTGCACGTGCCAGATGTGCTCGCCCTCGACCTTGGCGATGCGTACGTCGTAGTCGTTGACGCGCGTGACGATGCGGGGGCTCCACAGGGCGTCGAAGGAGGTCAGGGCGTCGGACAGGGCAATGGGTTCGGTGGCCGGCGTGGGCCGGGAAGCGGTGCTCATGGACTCATCCTCGGCCGTGACAGGGCACCGTACGAGTGCTAGGAATCGCATATGCCGCAAGAATCCTCGCACCGTTCCGGCGCGCCTGAGCCGGACACCGCCCGTCCGGCGTTGCACCGCGTCGTCGTACTCGTCGACGAGAACTCGAACCCTTTCGAACTCGGCTGCGCCACCGAGGTGTTCGGCCTGCACCGGCCCGAACTCGGCGGCCACCGCCGCGACCTCTATGAATTCCGGCTCTGCGCGCCCGCGCCCCGCACCGTGATGCGGGACGGGTTCTTCACCCTGACCGGCGTGGCCGGGCTCGAGGCGGTGGACGAGGCGGACACCCTGATCGTGCCCAACCGGCCGGACGTCGAGGTGCCCCGGCGCCCCGCCGTCCTGGACGCGGTCCGCCGGGCGCACGCGCGCGGGGCGCGGCTGCTCGGCCTGTGCAGCGGGGCCTTCACGCTGGCCGAGGCCGGGGTGCTCGACGGGCGGCGGGCCACCGCGCACTGGCAGTGGGCCGACCGGTTCCGGGCGCGCTTCCCCGCCGTACGCCTCGAGCAGGACGTGCTGTTCGTGGACGACGGGGACATCCTCACCGCGGCCGGAAGCGCCGCCGCACTCGACCTCGGCCTGCACGTGGTGCGCCGCGACCACGGCGCCGAGGTCGCCAACACGGTGAGCCGCCGCCTGGTCTTCGCGGCCCACCGGGACGGCGGGCAGCGGCAGTTCGTGGAGCGCCCGGTGCCGGACCTGCCGGACGAGTCGCTCGCCCCGGTGCTCGCCTGGGCGCAGGAACGGCTCGACGCGCCCCTCACCGTGGCCGACCTGGCCGCCCGCGCCGCGGTCAGCCCGGCGACCCTGCACCGCCGCTTCCGCACACAGCTCGGCACCACGCCGCTCGCCTGGCTCAGCGGCGAACGGGTCGCCCTGGCCTGCCGGTTGATCGAGCGCGGCGAGGCCCGCCTCGACCTGGTCGCCCGGCGCAGCGGCCTCGGCACCGCGGCGAACCTCCGCGCCCTGATGCGCCGCGAGACCGGACTCTCGCCCTCGGCCTACCGCCGCCGATTCGGCCCTGTCCTCCCGAACTGAGCCGTGACCCCGCCCGTATCAGCAGGGAACGCCCGCCCGCCCCGGGGCAGTTCGACGAACCACTCCCGGCCGAGCAGCAGCCCGAACACCGGCGCCGGGAGCCGCACCAGGGCCCGGAACAGCTGGGCCGAGCGCCCGGTGCCGGTCACCTGGGAGCGGTGCGCGGCGAGCGCCGCCCGCTTGGCCGCCGCGTACCGCCGCACCCCGATCGTGTGCGTGACCGCGGCGCGCGGCCGGGACGCGGACCGCAGCGCCTCGTCGCCGTACCGCACCGGAAGTCGCAGCAGCCGGGCGAGCCGCACCAGGCCGGTCACGGTCTCGCGCGGCATGGTCGCCTCCAACACGCGGGGCACCCCGGCGAGTTCGGCCGCCCGGACGCCGACGTGGTGGGCCTTGATGTGATCGCGGTGCCCGTACCCGCCGTTGGCGTCGTGCACGAGCAGCACATCGGCCCGCTCCGCGCGCAGGATCTCCGCGAGCCGCGCCGCCGCCTCCTCGGTCCCGGCCCGCACGAAACGCGTCCGGTCCGGCGGGTCCGGGTACAGATCCTTGCCGTGCCCGCTGTCCGCGTACCGCAGCGAGGCCACCCGCGCGACCCCGAGCGCCCGCCCGCTGTCCCGCAACTCCCCGAGCCGCACCGGCTCTCCCACATCAGGGGCGGCCCCCATCCCCCCGTCCGTGGCACTCACGACCACCGTCCGGTGCCCCTCGGCCGCGGCCCGCGCCAAGGCGCCGCCCATGTGAAGGACTTCGTCATCAGGATGCGCGGGAAAAGCCACCAGGGTCGCCATGGCCCCATTGTCACCGGATGTCAACGGACCTACCCGGCGGCGTACCCCCAAGCCTCGGCGATCTCCCGCAGCCGTGGCGACAGCTGCTCGGTGCCGTCCGCCTCCCGCGCGGCCTGGATGCGGCCGGACTTGATGTTGCTGCTCCAGTCGCCGATGTGCGGCGTGAAGGTGCCGTGGTCCTGCTTGCCGTAATCGAGCATCCCCGGCTCCCACTCCACACCCAGGTAGGAGCAGATCTCCCGGGTGGTGTTCTCGGGCTCGGCGGTCAGGTCCTCGTACGTGATCGTGAGGCCGGGGAGTTCCCTACGGGCCTCCTCCAGGTGCTCGGCGTACTCCGTCACCTCGTCGAGGATCTGCTCCGGGTCGGGCTCGGCCCGGCGCTGGGCGAGCGAGGTGACGACGGCTCCGGGGTGGCGGAGCAGGAAGATGAACTTGGCGTCCGGCCAGGCACGGTGCAGCCGCGGCCACAGGAAGGTGTTGGGCGGGGTCTTGTCGACGATCACGTCCTTGCCGCTGCGCCGCAGCTCCAGGTGGAGGATGCGGTCCCAGAGCAGGTGCTCCAACTCCTCCTTGTCGAGGGACAGTTCGCGCATGGCCTTGGCGGTGAAGTCCCGTGCCATACGCACATGAACGGTCCGCAGATGCATCTCGTGCGGTGCGCGGATCCGCGAGTGACTGTTCAGGAGGACCCGCAGCAGCGTGGAGCCGGAGCGCACCGGGGAGAGGACGAAGACGGGCGACTCGACCAGGCGGGGCGCCCGGGGCGCGATATACGCGTCATACGCGTCCTCACCGCTGGTGCGCGGCGTCGGCACACCGGGCAGCAGCGGCTTCCCGTCCGCCCCGGTCCCCGGGTCGGTCCCGAGCGCCGATGCCGGCGGCCGGAAGGCAGCCGCGAGCAGCCTGCCCCTTCTACGGATCCCCTTGCCGATGACGACGAATCGCGGGTCCGGCACGATGCCACCTCTCCGAGCTCTCTGACCGACTGTTCCCCGCCCCAGAAGGCATGGGACACGTAGTCGGCAAACTCCGGTCGACGGAGCAGTGAGGCGCAGGCAAACCGGCAGCGCAGGAGATGGAAGCGGATTTTCACGATCCGTGGCGAGAGCCACGAGGCCTGCCAGGGCCAGCTCGCCGCGCAGCATCAACCCCCAGGTGGTGAGCGAGATCCGGTAGATCCGCGCGGAGGACTTCGCGATGCCGCGCCGGTGAGGTACCGCTCGACCGCCGCGGCATACGACGGGGTAGGTGGACAGCGGTGCGCCCGAGTGCGTGGCAACGGCAATGCGCCCGTCCTCCGGCGCGGGCGCCTGTTCGATCACCACTCGTCCACCCATTCCGGCTCTGCCACAGTAAATGCCGGACTTACCGCGGCAGAAACGCACCACCGCGCACCCGCTTCCATGTGACGCGCGATCGAAGTGCAACTCTCAGGTTGCACCCGAAGAATCAACGTGCAACTCTGGGGTTGCATCCAATGACGGTGAAGGAGCCCCTCATGAGCGAGGACCGGATCGAGCGCGAAACCCTGATCGCGGCACCCGTGGAGCGGGTCTGGTCGCTGGTGGCCCAACCCGGGTTCTGGGTGGCCGACAAGGCGAGCCTGCCCGGCACGATGGCCAAAGAAGGTGAGTCGATGGTGGCGAAGAACGCAGAGCACGGCGACTTCCCGGTGCGGGTGGAGAAGGTCGAGCCGCCGACGTACCTCGCGTACCGCTGGACCAGCGCGTTCCCCGGAGAAGAGCTGCGCGAGGACAACAGCACCCTCGTGGAGTTCACGTTGACCCCGGAAGGCGACCAGACGCGGCTGCGCGTCGTCGAGAGCGGGTTCGCGGCGCTGGCCGGGTCCCAGGAGCTGCGCAGTCAGAACCTGAAGGACCACAGCGCAGGCTGGCCCCTGGAGCTCGACGCGCTCAAGACGCGCGCCGAACAGCCCTCCACGTGACGGAGGAACGTCCCGGCGCCGCCGAGGTCGTCGACAGCGTCCTTGCCGCACTCGCCGACCCGACCCGGCGTCAGCTGCTCGAACTGCTCGCCGCCCAGGACGAGGCCACCGCGACGACGCTCGCCGCACGGCTTCCCGTCTCGCGGCAGGCGGTGGTCAAGCACCTCGCCGTCCTGGACGCCGCCGGGCTGGTTTCCAGCAGCCGGGTCGGACGCGAGGTGCGCTACACGGTACGGCCCGCGGCGCTGGACGCGACGGCGCGGTGGATGGCCTCGCTGGCGGCCGACTGGGATCGGCGGTTGGCGAAGATCAAGCGCGTCGCCGAGGCGGCGGAGCTGGACGCGCGCTCAGCACGCCCCGACTGACTGGAAGCAGATCATGGACACGACAGCACTTCGCAGCGCCTACGACAAGTTGCTCGATGCGGCGGCAATCCCCGACCTCGGCGAAGGCGCCGACGGAGAATGGAGCGCCGATCAGATCTTGGCCCATCTCCTCAGCGTCGACGCCGCGACCGCGGCGGTGGCTCTTGGCATCGTCGCCGGCTCGCGCCCCACCTTCGACAACCGGATCTCCCTCGACACCTGGAATCTTGACCGGATCATCGCCGAGCACTCGGGCCGGGCGGAATTGATTGATCATGTCCGGAGCCAAGCCGAGGTTCTCTGCGACATCGCCGATCAGCTCAACGAGAAAGCCGCCGCGGTTCTGGTGCCGACGATCCTCCTGTCCAACGACGCGCTCGTGCTGGACCAGCCGGTTCCGGTGGCAGGCCTCATCGATGGCCTCGCCGAGAATCACGTGCCGGTGCATACCCAACAGCTCCTCGACCTTCGCGTCGCCGTCCCTGGGAACACCTGAAGGCGGCGAACGACGCCCGGCTGCCGGGCGTCCGTAGCGCAATGCTCATATTGGCGCCCGTGTCCAACGGTCAGCTGCTGCTTGAGCGCCGCAGTGAACGCGGTGGCGGTGTCGGGCAGTCCCGCCTGCTCGCGGTACCCGGCGACCAGCGGCTGGCACGCCTCCCACGACAGCAGCTGGTCGTGCAGGTTGGCATACGACTCCGAGCCGATCACTGCCACGTCGCCGGTCCGCAGCTCCTGCACCAGGTAGGACAGCGTGCACACCTCGAAGTGCCGCCGGTTGATCTTCCCCTGCCCGCGCTTGTCGAAGGATGCGCAGCAGCCACATCTGCGAGGCGAGCCCGGCCGTGGCCGTCCGCGTCTTCTCGGCGCCGTTCTCGTCGATGACGGTGTACGTCGCCGGTACCCACTCGCTGCCGCGGAGGCGCATGGCCTGGCAGAACTCCACCGCCCGGAGCACCTCGTCGTCGGTGGAGATGGCCACCATCTCCAACGCCTCGGTCAGGTCCGACAAGACCTCGCGGTGGCTGCGGAAGTGACGCCGCATCAGTGGCGCGTAGTTGTCACCGTGGTACGCGGATACCAGCTCATGATCCTCGGACAGCTTGGCCAGGCCGCCAGCCTACGTGAACACCCTGAACGGCCCGGCGAGTGTATCGGCAGGTGAGCCCGGCCGATGGTCGCGCGCTGGGTTACAGGTGCCCGTCGGGAGCCCGGAGAGAGTCGAGCCAGCGTAGGAGGCGGGTTCCTTCGCGGGTCATGATGTCCGGGTCGCGCAGGGCGTTGGCCAGGAGTGACATGCCCTGGTAAGCGGAGATGAGAGTGAGGGCCAGGTCGTCCGGGTCGCGCAGGCCCAGCTCGCGGAACTGGCGTCCGGCCCAGTCCAGCAGCCGCCGGATGACTGCGCCGGCCTCGGTGTCGAGGGTCCCGTCGGCGCGCTTGTCGAGCTCGACGGCCAGGGTGCCGGTGGGGCAGCCGTAGCGGGCGGCGACATCGCGCTGGTCGACCCACGCTTCGATCAGCGCCTTGAGGCGGTCGCACGGGTCGGCCAGTTGCTCCAGCCGGCCGGTGAGTTCGTCCAGGTGCGCGCTGTGCTCGGACAGCGCGGCCTGGACCAGCTCGTCCTTGGTCTTGAAGTAGTAGTACACGTTCCCCACAGGGACATCGGCCTCGCGCGCGATGTCGCCGAGGGTGGTGCGTTCGACCCCCTGCTCATGCAGGACCCGCGCCGCCGCCGACGTCAGCCGTTGACGCTTCTGCGACGCCCGCACCCGCCGATTCACTGAGTTGGTCACCCAACTAACTATAGACAGCCGTCGGTGGACGCGTGCTACGTTCTTCTTAGTCAGCCAACTAACTCATAGGCGGGGTCATCATGATCGCAGTGACAGGTGCTACCGGCAACATCGGGAGGACGCTGGTGGAACTGCTGGTCGAGGCGGGCGAAGAGGTCGTGGCCGTGTCGCGGCGACCCCGGCCCGCCGGACTGGCGGCTGGTGTCCGGTGGGCCCAGGCCGACATCGGGACCGCCACGGGCCTGCGGCCCGCCCTCGAAGGAGCCCGCGCCTTGTTTCTCCTGCTGGGCGGCGAGCTCAACAGCCGAGGCGAGAACCCGACCACCCTGCTCGACAGGGCAACAGATGCCGGGGTCGAGCGGATCGTCCTGGTCTCGTCGCAGGTCAGCGCCACCCGCCCCGAAGCGCTCTCGCACGCCCGCCTGCGGGAGTTCGAGTCGGCCGTGCGCGCGGCCGGACGAGACTTCACCATCCTGCGCCCGGGCGGTTTCGCCTCCAACGCCTTCGCCTGGGCCGAGACGGTCCGCACCAAGCGCACGATCTTCGCCCCGTTTGGGGACGTGGCACTGCCTGTCATCGACCCGGCGGACATCGCCGCAGTTGCCGCAGTCGCACTGCGCGAGGACGGTCACGCGGGCCACGTGTACGAGCTGACCGGCCCCGAGCTGATCAGCCCGCGCCAGCAGGCCGCAGTCATCTCGGAAGCCCTGGGCGACGAGGTGACCTTCGTGGAACTGTCCCGCGAGGACGCCCATGCCCGCATGGCACAGTTCATGCCAGATGAGGTTGTCACCGGCACTCTCGATGTACTCGGCGTCCCACTCCCGGCAGAGCAGAAGATCAGCCCCGACGTGGAGGCCGTGCTCCACCACCCGGCCAGTTCCTTCGGCGAGTGGGTAGCACGCAACCTGCCGGCGTTCCGGTAGGCCCTGTCCCGGGCGCACACAAAGCCGTGCGCCCGGGACAGCCTCGCGATGGCAAATGATCCTGTTCAGGAATCGACCGATTGATGGGCAAGATCGGCAAGCGGCGGCGCGCGGCCGGATCGGTGCCGGATCATGCCCATGAAACGGTGTCAGAAAGTCGATGACAAGCCCACAGGGAAACGAGCGGCGTCGTACGGCCGTACTGGCCTGCACCCTGTCATCGCCGGAGCGGTGTCGGCGTCACACTCCTCGGAACCATTGCTGACCTCATGTTCGCCACCACCCCGGTCACCACGGGGTACCGGCCGCAGTTCTATCTGTGCACGGCGGAACGCCGGACGACGGACGGCGGTGACGCGACCCGAACCGACGGGACGCGTCACCGCCACCGCCGTCGCTGCCGCGGCACGCTCAGACGTACGACTCGAGCGTGCCGCGGCGGCGCACGTCGAGCGTCGCGCAGTGGAAGGACCCGCCGAACGGCGCGTAGTGCAGCAGGTCGCAGGGGATCGGCTCGAAGCCCCACTTCTCCAGCGCGCGCAGCATGCCGGTGTGGTGCCGCTCCGCGATGACGCGCTTCTCGTCGACCATCAGCACGTTCATGTTGAGCCACTTGCCGCACATCGAGGTCAACTTGAGCACGCGCTCGTCGATCGGCTCGGGCTCCGGGGCGACAAGGACGTCCCACGACCTCAGGACGTCCGGCAGCCGGTCGACATCGATGTACTCCGGATTGATCAGGACCTTGCCGGGCGCGAGCAGCAGGAACGTCGTGTCGATGTGCATGGGCGTACGGCAGCGGCTCTCGATCTCGTGGATGCGGTAACCGGGCCCGAGATGGCGGCGCAGCCAGTCGATGCCCATGCCGTTGGTGACATTGCTCCGCGTCACGAACAGATCGCGTCCCGCGCGGACGAAGTCCGCCGCGTCGAATACCGGCTCGAACTCGGTGAGGATGTAGCGCATCGGCTCACCGGCCTTGGGAATGCGGAAGTCCGGCTCGAAGAGCGCGTCGGTGAGCTGCGGCCTCGGGGCCGCCGTCCAGCGCGCGCCGCGCCGGAAGTAGTCCTTCAGGAGCGCGCGGTACGAGTGGGTCTCGAAGTAGCGGCACGGCCAGGCCATCGGGGTCTCGATGATCTCGTCACCGATGACGAGCATGCTGTCCCGCGGACAGGTGTTGCAGAAGCCGCGCGACGACCAGTCGGGGGTGGAGAAGCGCCGCCTGTGGTCGACCGCGTCCGGGCGTACGACCGTGATGCCCAGGGACCGAAGGAGCGTGATGAAGTCATCGAGCTCGCGCTGTGCCGGCTCGATCAGCTTGCGCGGGTACTTGAGCCCGGCGGCGAGCCCCTGCAACCGCGCCGCCCACGGCGGGATGTTGCAGCCCACGACCGGATGGTCCGAGGGGATCGTCGCGTCGTCGAGCCGTCCGACGATGATCTCCTCCAGCGGATCCCACTCATTGTGCGAATTCACGGGCGGAACGAGAGGCTCCGAGCCGGGCTCCTGGGCCACCGTCATACGCAACCCCTTTCGCGTACCGATTCGCGCACCGAGCCTCAGTGACGTGTCGTGCGGATTATCTTACTCAAGGTGATGCCCGGGGCCCTGGCGTGTACGCGCACAATGGTCGGGTGGACGAGCAGATACCCGTGACCCGAGCCGTGGACCACGGCACCGCCAAGCTGATGCCGGACGTCGACCGGCCGCGCGCCTGGCTGCTCACGGTCGACGGTGCGCCGCAGTCGTACGTCGACCTCGACGACCCCACGTACCTGGAGTTCGAGTACGCCCAGCGGGTCGTCCACGTCCTGGACGTCAGCGCGGCGCCGGGCCGCCCGGTCGACGCCGTGCACCTGGGCGGCGGGGCGCTGGCCCTGCCGCGCTATCTCGCCGCCACCCGGCCCGGCTCGGCGCAACAGGTCATCGAGGCGGACGGCGGACTGCGGGATCTGGTCGCCGAGTGCCTGCCGGTCGACCCGGGTGCGGACATCCGTACGCATATCGCCGACGCCCGCGCCTGGCTTGCCGCCGCGCCCGAGGACAGTGCGGACGTGATCGTGGCCGATGTCTTCGGCGGCTCCCGGGTGCCCGCGCACCTCAGCACGCTCGGCTACGCCCGTGCGGCGGAGCGGGTGCTTCGCCCCGGCGGTGTCTACGCCGCCAACCTGGCGGACAGTGCGCCGTTCACGTTTCTCCGCTCCCAACTCGCCACGTTCCGCGCCGTGTTCGAGCATCTCCTCGTGATCGCGGAACCCGCCGTGCTGCGCGGCCGCCGCTTCGGCAACGCCGTCCTGGTCGCCGCGCACCACGAGCTCGACCTCCCGGCGCTCACCCGCCGCACCGCCGCCGACGCCTTCCCGGCCCGGGTGGAGCACGGTACGGCGGTGCGCCGCCTCATCGGGGACGCGACCGCCGTACGCGAGCAGGACGCCGTGGCCTCGCCGGAGCCGCCGGACGGGGCGTTCAGCATCGGCTGACCCGGGGTCAGTCCTGGATCGGGTCGCCGGAGAGCCGGATGCTCTTGAGGATCTTCTTGATGGTGTCGTTGCTGAGCTCGTCCTTCACGTCCTTCGGTCCGAAGAGCGTGAAGACCGCGTAGTCATTGACGGAGTTCTTGAAGGCGAAGGAGACGGCCTTGCCCTCCGTGTGGCACTTGTGCTGCTTCTTGACGCCGTTGGACTCGGCGTAGGCGATGCTGCCCTTCAGGCCGGAGTCGGTGGTGAAGGAGGAGGGCTTGGAGAGCTTGATGTTCTTCTGGTTGGGCTGGGTGTACGGGCCGTAGATCCACCAGCCGACGGTGTTCTGCGCGGCCTCGCCGGTGTTCTTGGCGCCGTTGGCCCCCTTGATACCGGCCGCGGCCAGGCTCCAGTCGTCAGTACGACCGTCCTTGTTCTCGTCGTACTCGCACCAGTCCTCCTTGTACTCGGCGACCCCGGTCATGGAGGTGACGGGCTGCTTGGTCTTCACGTCCTCGTAGCCGATGGAGCGGCTCGGGTCGCTGATCGTCCAGTCCTTCGGTACGTCGAAGGCCGCGCCTCGCTTGGGGTTGACCACGACGCTCCAGCCCTTGACGACCGGCTTGACGTCGCCTTCGCTGTCGCCCGCCCGCGGGTTGTCGGTCGGCGTGGGGTCGGCGGGTGCTGCCGAGGAGGAGGCGGAGTTGGAGGGCTTGGCGTCACCGCCCTTGGACTCGTCGTCCTTGTCGCCGCCGAGCACCAGGAAACCGGTCACGCCCGCGGCCACGACGACCGCGGTCGCCGCGGCGACGGCGATGATCGTGGTCTTGCGGCGGTCGTCGCCGGGCCCGTTGGGGGAGCCGACGGGAACGGTCGGCGCGTTCCACTGCGGGTTGACCGGAGGCTGTCCGAGCTGACCGGGCTGGACCAGAGGCTGACCGGGCTGGGTCGGCGGCTGTCCGGGCGGGCCGGGTGGGACCGGCGGCTGTCCGGGCGGGCCCGCCTGTGCCGGTGGCTGCCCGGGCTGCTGCCCCGGCTGACCCGGCTGCTGTCCCGTCTGCGGGTGCGGGGTCGGCTGCTGCGGATACCCGGGTTGCTGATACGGGTTCGGCTGCTGCTGGTACCCCGGCTTCTGGTACGGGTTCTGGTTCGGGTCCTGCGGGTTCTGCTCGCCCCCGGGCGGCTGCTGTCCTGGCCACATGGCCAGTAACGATAAGGGGGGCCGCATCCCGTCGCCACGGCCGCCCCTGATTGTGACCGCCGTGGTGCACGCACTCCGTACAAAGAGGTCGAGAAGGGGCGTGGGAGCGGCGCGGACGGGGATGGTCAAGGGTGCTACCCACGGGTAACATCCCGGTCATGAGCGCTGACCAGATGACGATCGGCGAGATGCTCGCCGCCACCGTGCCGATGGCCCGGACCCTGAACCTCGAGTTCGCCGAGACCACCCCCGAGCGGGCCGTGGTCCGCCTGCCCGACCAGCCGGACTACCACAACCACGTCGGCGGGCCGCACGCCGGAGCGATGTTCACGCTCGGCGAGTCCGCGAGCGGTGCGATCGTGCTCGCGGCCTTCGGGGAGCAGTTGTCGCGGGCGGTGCCGCTGGCCGTCAGCGCCGACATCGCGTACAAGAAGCTCGCCATGGGCCCGGTGACCGCCACGGCGACGCTCGGCCGCCCGGCCGCGGACGTGGTCGCGGAGCTGGACGCGGGCGAGCGGCCCGAGTTCCCGGTCGCCATCCAGATCACCCGCGAGGACGGTGCGGTGACGGGCGAGATGACGGTCGTCTGGACGCTGCGCCCCAACGGCTGAGGCCCCATCAGGAACGGGCGATTGAGGAACGGCGGAGGCGCCGGCCGGAACCACGGGTTCCGGTCGGCGCCTTCTGTGTTCCTGCTGCCTCTCATGCCGCTGTCGTCCCTGCCGCCCCTGTCGTTCTTTGTTCAACTTATTGACACGCTTCACCCTCGCTCATAGCTTTCCCGGCGCAAGCGGTGGTGTCTAACGACGTGTCAAGTCGGTCCTGGCGCATAGTGCGTTCGGAGGCCGAACGTCGGCCTGTCGTTGGCACGTGTATATACCCCAAGGAGTGACGGCCAATGTCCGACACCGTGTCCCGGCGGTCAGCGCTGCGTCTGCTCGGAGGTGCCGTCACGGTCGCCTCCGCCGCGACCGCAGGACTGGCCACCCCCTCGCACGCCGCCGCGCACACACACGCCAGACGGGACCCGGCGGCCGGGCCGCGCGTCGAGTCCCTCGTCGCCCGGCTCCGCCTCGACGAGAAGATCTCCCTGCTGCACGGCGGCGAGGACCCCAAGTCCCTCGGCCAGGCCGGGTACGTGCCGGGGGTGCCGCGCCTGAACATCCCGCCGCTCCGGCTCGCCGACGGGCCCGCAGGCGTACGCGTCGAAAAGCACGCCACCGCACTGCCCGCGCCCGTGCTGCTCGCCTCCGCCTTCGACCCCGCGCTCGCCCGCGCCTACGGCGAGGTGATCGGCCGCGAGGGACGGGCGCTCGGCCAGGACGTCCTTCTGTCGCCCATGGTCAACCTGATCCGCACCCCGTACGCGGGCCGGAACTTCGAGACCTTCGGCGAGGATCCGCTGCTCGCCGCCGACCTGGTCGCCGAGGAGATCCGCGGCATCCAGGGCGAGGGCCTGATCGCGACGGTGAAGCACTTCGCGGTGAACAACCAGGAGAAGGACCGCACGTCGATCGATGTCCGGGTACGCGAACAGCCCCTGCACGAGACCGAGTTGCGCGGCTTCGAGGCCGCCATCGCCGCCGGGGCGGGCTCCGTCATGGGCGCGTACAACAAGGTCAATGGCACCTTCGCGTGCGAGAACAAGACGCTGCTCACGGACATCCTGCGGGACCGCTGGGGCTTCGACGGCTGGGTGATGACCGACTGGACCGCCGCCCACAGCACCGTCGCCTCGATCACCGCCGGGCTCGACATGGAGATGCCCGACGGCACCTACTTCGGGGCGGCCCTGAAGAAGGCCGTCCAGAACGGCAGCGTGCCCGAGGCGCACGTCGACCGCGCCGTGCGCCGCATCCTCGCCGTCATGGACCGCTTCGGCCTGCTCGACGGCAGCCCCCCGCCGCGCCCCGGCCGCGACCCGAGGGCCGGGGCCAAGGTCGCCTACGACGTCGCCAAGGCCGGGGCCACGCTGCTCCGCAACGAGCGCGGCACGCTGCCCCTGACCGGCCCGGCGGCCCGCAGCATCGCCGTCATCGGGCCCACCGGCACATACCCCTTCGTCAGCGGCGGTGGCAGCGCCCACGTCGTCCCGGACCGTGCGGACAGCCCGCTCGAAGCGATCCGCGCCCGCGCGGGCCAGGTCGAGGGTGAACGCGCGGGCGAGCCCGCCCAGGTGACGTACGCACTCGGCGAGGACCTCTACGGCAAGCCGCTCCCGGACGGCGCGCTCAGCCCCGGCTTCGACGCCGAAGGACAGGGCGTCGAACCGCGCCGCGACTGGACGTACGACGGAACGCTCACCGTCGACAAGGCCGCCGAGGACGCCCAGGACGCCCAGGACGCCGAGGATGACGAGGAAGCCGAGTGGACCTTCGTCATCCACTACTCCGGCGAGCGCCCCAAGGTGCTGCTCGACGGCGAGGAGCTGTTCCCCGTGCAGCCGGGCGTCGGCGAGCTGTTCAGCGGCGGCCTGGTGACCTACGCCCCCGACGGGCTCGACGTACGCCGCAGGACCCTCGGGCTCACGGCGGGCAAGCACCGCCTGAAGATCACCGCGAAGGGCGGCGACGAGGGCCAGCTCTTCCGGCTGCGGCGGGTCACCGGCGCGACCCGGAAGGCGGACGTCGCCAAGGCCGTACGGAACGCGCGGGACGCGCACAGCGTGCTGCTCTTCGCGTACGAGGACGCCACCGAGGGCCAGGACCGTACGACCCTCGCGCTGCCGGGCCACCAGGAGGAGCTGATCGAGGCGGTGACCGCGGCCAACCCGCGGACCACCGTGGTCCTCAACACCTCGTCCGCGACGTCGATGCCCTGGCTGGAGCGGACCGCCGCCGTGCTCCAGATGTACTACCCGGGCCAGGAGGGCGCCGCCGCCACCGCCGCCGTACTCTTCGGCGACGCCGACCCCGGCGGCCGCCTCACCCAGACCTTCCCGGTCGACGACGCCACCCACCCGATGGCCGGAAACCCGGAGCGCTACCCGGGCGTGGACGGCGTCGAGGAGTACTCGGAGGGCGTGCACCTCGGCTACCGCTGGTACGAGAAGCGGGGCGTGCGGCCGCTGTTCCCCTTCGGGCACGGCCTGTCGTACACCACCTTCGCGTACGAGGACCTGGAGGTGCGGCCCGTCGGGGACGCGGTGGTGGCGAGCTTCACGGTGCGGAACACTGGGGCGCGTGCGGGTGTCGAGGTCGCTCAGGTGTACGTCGAACCATCTCCTGAAGTACGGCTCGACCAGGCCGAGTTGGCGCTGGCCGGGTACCGGAGGCTGAACCTGGAGGCGGGGGAGTGGCGTCGGGTGACGGTGCGGATCGCCGCGCGTTCTCTTTCGTCCTGGGATCCGGAGCGGCACGGCTGGGTGCTCGGCACCGGGCGGCGCGGCGTCCGGGTCGGGCACTCTGCGGGGGATCTGCCGCTGCGGGCCGAGGTCGTGGTGGGGGGTGGTGTCGCGTGAGGCGGGCAGCGAGTGTTCGTGCGCGAATATCCGCGGTCCTCGCCGGGCTGCTGACGGCGGGTGCGGTCGCGTGGGGGCCGGGCCCGGGGACGGCGCAAGCCACCGAGGAACGTGCGGACGCCGTGGCGCGCACCGACGCCGGGCTCGTGCGCGGCGCGGTCACGGCTCAGGGCCGCGAGTTCCTCGGCATCCCCTACGCGGCACCGCCCGTCGGCGAGCTGCGCTGGCGGGAGCCGCGGCCCGTGCGGGCCTGGGACGGCGTGCGGAAGGCTACCGAGTTCGGCAACAAGTGTGTGCAGACGGCGAGTTGGGATCCGGGGTACGAGGACCCGACCCATACCGAGGACTGTCTGTATCTCAACGTCTATACGCCGGGCGGGAAGCGCAAAGGGGGCGACGCGGGCGCCCGACTGCCCGTCATGGTCTGGCTGCACGGTGGTGGCCTGACCGCGGGCGCGGGCCAGGACGTCGTGCCCGATGAGTTCGCCGCGAAGACCGGCAGCGTCGTCGTCACCGTCAACTACCGCCTGGGCGCGATGGGTTTCCTCGCCGCCGACGGCCTCGACGACGAGGCCCCGGGCAGGGCATCCGGGGTATCCGGCGTATCCGGGAACTACGGCATGCTCGACCAGCGCGCGGCGCTGCGCTGGGTGCGGGCCAATATCGGGAACTTCGGCGGCGATCCGCACCGGGTCACCGTCGCCGGGGAGTCGGCGGGCGGCCGCTCGGTCTGCACCCAGCTGGCCTCGCCCACGACCCGGGGCCTGATCCACCGCGCCATCGTGCAGAGCGGTGCGTACGGGGACTGCGCGGCGCGGGAGCAGAAGGCGGCCGTCGCGGACGGTGCCGCATTCGCCGAGAAGGCCGGGTGCCCGGACCCCGCTACCGCGCCCGCCTGTCTGCGCGGCAAGTCGGCGCGGGAGATCCTCGCCGCGCAGGGCGGGTTCGACTGGGGTCCGGTGGTCGGTGGCGCGTTCCTGCCGGAGCAGCCGGTACGGGCCTTCGCGGAGGGTGCTGCCGCAGGGATCCCCGTGCTCAACGGGGCCAATCAGGACGAGGGCACCCTCTTCGGCTTCGCCGCGTACGACGGGCAGGGCACACCGCTGACGGCACAGGAGTATCCGCGGGCCCTGGAGCGGGAGTTCGGGCCGGAGCAGGGCGCCGCGGCGTACGACCGCTACCCGCTCGACTCCTACCGCTCGCCCACGCACGCGTTCTCCGCGGCGGTCGGCGACCAGCTGATGGCCTGTCCCGCGCTGCGGCTCGACGGGGCGCTCGCGGATCGCGGCAGGGTGTACGCGTACGAATTCGCGGACCGCACCTCACCGCCCTTCGCCTCGCTGCGGAACCTGGATACGGACTTCGAGTTCGGGGCGACGCACGTCAACGAGGTGCAGTACCTCTTCCGGCACTTCGGGCTCGACAGTCCGCTCGACGCTCAGCAGCGGGAGCTCGCCGGGCAGATGGTGGAGTACTGGGGCTCGTTCATCCGCCACGGGGTGCCGCGGGCCGACGGGCAGCCCGCGGTGCCGGACGGCGACGGCCGGGTCCTGAGCCTGCGCACCGCCTCGGCGGGCGGGAACCAGGTCTCCACCTCGGTCCACGCCGACCACCTGTGTGACCTCTGGGACGCGGCCGCCACCGCGTGATCCAGTAGGCTGCGCGGCGGGCGCGCCGTGGGGGGTGCGCGCGCCGCGCAGGGCACAGGGCAGACGGAAGGGACCGGCGTTGCACATCCAGGAGTGGCTCGAGACCGTGCCGGCGGTCAGCATCTACGTCCTGGTGGGCGTGGTCATCGGCGTCGAGAGCCTGGGCATCCCGCTGCCGGGCGAGATCATCCTCGTCAGCTCCGCGCTGCTCTCCTCGCAGAGCGACCGGATCGACCCCGTGGTCCTCGGGATCTGCGCCACCGCCGGTGCCATCGTCGGCGACTCCATCGGCTACGCCATCGGCCGCAAGGGCGGCCGCCCGCTGCTCGGCTGGCTGGGCGGGAAGTTCCCCAAGCACTTCAGCGCGGCCAATATCGCCACCGCCGAGCGGTCCTTCGAACGCTGGGGCATGTGGGCGGTCTTCTTCGGCCGCTTCGTCGCCCTGCTCCGGATCTTCGCGGGCCCGCTCGCGGGGATCCTGCGGATGCCGTACTGGAAGTTCCTCACCGCGAACGTCCTCGGCGGTGCGCTGTGGGCCGGGGGCACGACGGCCGTGCTCTATTACGTGGGCGTCGTCGCGGAGGCGTGGCTGAAGCGCTTCTCGTGGCTGGGGCTGCTGCTTGCGGTGGCGGTCGGGGTCACGTCGATGGTGGTGCTGAAGCGGCGCGCGAAGGCCTCGCGGGGCGAGGAGGCGGCGTCGGCGGTACCGGTGCCGCGTCCGGCTACGGAAGAGGCGGTGCCGAGCGGTGCCGCGGCGGAGTGATTCTTCCCCAGCCCCGCCCCTTCCCGGCTGTGTCGATATGCGGCTAACGCCGCGTGGGGGGGGACTCTGCCCCCTGCACCCCCGCTCCTCAAACGCCGGAGGGGCTGAATTTGTCAGCCTTCGTACGCGGCGCTGTGCTGCTTGGCCAGCTCCGTATACATCGCCGCGTTCAGCTTGAGCCCCTCGCGCTCCTCGTCCGTAAGGGGCCGCTTCACCCTGGCGGGGACCCCGGCGACCAGGGAGCCCGGGGGTACCTGGAGGCCCTGCGGGACCAGGGCCTGGGCGGCGACCAGGGAACCGGCGCCGATCACCGCGCCGTTGAGCACGGTGGCGCCCATGCCGATGAGGCAGTCGTCCTCGACGGTGCAGCCGTGCACGGTCGCGTTGTGGCCGATGGAGACCCGGTCGCCGATCGTCACCGGGAAGCCCGGGTCGACGTGCACGGTGCAGTTGTCCTGGACGTTGCTGTCGGCGCCGACCACGATCGGGCCGCAGTCGGCGCGGAGCACCGTCTGGTACCAGACGCTCGCCCCGGCCTTGAGGGTGACGTCGCCGACCACGACCGACGTGGGCGCGGTGAAGGCCGCCTCGTCCACCTGGGGCTCCTTGCCGCCGACCCCCGCGATCAACGCCCGCTCCGCCATTGCCGTCTCCCATGTCATTCGATGTGTCGCGCACTTCGAACCGTATGCGAAAGGTGCCGCGCGGCGCCGCCCGGGTGGGGCGAAGATCACAGCTCAGGGCGGTCTTCGCCGTAGTGACCGGTGCGTACCGGTGAGTACGGTGTGCGGGTGCCGAAGAACAAGAACGCGTTCTCATCTCTCGTGTCCGGGCTCGCGGCGCGCCGGGACCGTGCCGTGAGCCGCGCGGTGCACGCCGGTTGGCGCTGGGTGCGGGAGGCCGGGGCGGTGACCGCGCGGCGGCCCGGGCGGCTGCGCTTCGGCGCGCTCGGCATCGGCACGAAGCTGGCCTTTCCGCAGGGCACCGTGTTCGGGGAGCCCTGGATCCACCTCGGGGACCACTGCATCGTGGCGGAACAGGTCACGCTCACGGCGGGCCTGATGCCCGATCTGGACCTGGGGCCCGAGCCGATTCTGCGCATAGGCAACGGCGTGGTCCTGGGCCGCGGCAGCCATGTCATCGCCGATACGTCGGTGACCATCGGGGACGACTGCTACTTCGGGCCGCACGTCTACGTCACGTCCACGAACCACAGTTACGACGATCCGCACGTACCCGTGGGCAAGCAGTGGCCGCGGATGGAGCCGGTGGAGATCGGTCCCGGCTGCTGGATCGGCACCAACGCGGTGATCCTGCCGGGCGCCCGGCTCGGCCGTAACGTCGTGGTCGCTGCCGGTGCGGTGGTACGCGGCGAGGTCCCCGACCACGCGGTGGTGGCCGGTGCCCCGGCTCGCGTGGTCCGCACTTGGGACCCCGAGCAGGGCTGGCGACCGCCCCTGCGCACACCTGCTCCGGTGCCGATACCGGACGGCGTCACGCCCGAAGAGCTGTGCGCCCTGGCCGAGTTGACGGAGGAGGGGCCGGGCGAGGCCTGAGACCGCCTCAGGCGCTCGCGAGCAGCACGGTTCCCACCAACGCAAGCCCCGCCCCCGTGGCCTGCACCGCCCGCAGCCGCTCCTTGAGGACACCCCGCGCGGCCAGCGCCGTCACCACCGGGTAGAGCGAGGCGAGCACCGCGGCCACCGTGACCGGGCCGGTCTGCGTCGCCGTGGCGTACGTGCCGTTGGCGGCCACGTCCGCGAGGCCGACGAAGGCGAGTGCGGGCAGCGAGGCGCGGATCAGGCGCAGGCCGCCGCCGTCCTCCGGGAGCCACGCGCCGCCGCGCCGTACCGAGACGAACAGAGCGGCGCCGCCCGCGGCGACATTGGTGACGCGCTGCACGAAGAGCGCGAGGAAGAGTCCGGTGAGCGTCGTGGACGCCTCCGCGATCAGGGCCATCACGGCGCCGAAGCCGAACGCCGCGAGCAGCGTGAGCGCGATGGCCTGCCGCTGCACGGGCGCGCCCCGGAACTGCGGCCCGCCCGCGAGCACGATGCCGACGACGGCCACCGCGATCCCGCCGTACTGGAGAAGCCCTGGCCGTTCGCCGAGGACGATGCCGAGACCGACGGGCACCGCGACGCCGACCGAGCCGAGCGGCGAGACCACGCCCATCGGACCGAGCGCGAGCGCCTTGTAGAAGGCGAGCATCGCGACCGGGCCGACCGCGCCCGCGGCCACCGCGAACCACAGCTGCGGCCCCCATGCGCTCCACGCCCCGGTGGCGACGACGAGCGCGCCGAGCACGACGACGGCGATGCACTGCGAGACCACGACGACCGTGAGGGCCGGGATGCGTCGGGTGAGGAGCCCGCCGCCGAAGTCGGCAAGGCCCCACAGGAGACCGGTGGCCAGGGCGAGCAGAGCGGACATGGGTCCTCGCAGTACAGTGTGGTGAACGAATGAGTGCACCACACCGTAGTTCAACAAAGTGAACTCTGTCATCCAGAATATTGGACTGGAGCTCTTCTCTGTGTCTGACCTCGATCAGCTCACGCAGTCGCTCGCGCGCAACCTCAAGCGATGGCGCGGTGAACGCGGCTTCACGCTCGACGCCCTGGCGGCCCGGGCGGGCGTCAGCCGGGGCATGATCATCCAGATCGAGCAGGCGCGCACCAATCCGAGCGTCGGCACCACCGTGAAGCTCGCCGACGCGCTCGGCGTCTCCATCACCACGCTCCTCGACTACGAGCAGGGCTCGCACGTCCGGATCGTGCCCGAGGACCAGGCGGTACGCATGTGGTCCACGGAGGCGGGCAGCTGGACCCGGCTGCTCGTCGGCACCGAGAGCCGCGGGCCGTTCGAGCTGTGGTCCTGGCGGATCATGCCCGGCGATGTGAGCTCCTCCGACCCGCACCCCGCGGGCACCGTCGAACTCCTCCACGTCACCGCGGGCGAACTCACCCTCGTTGTGGACGGCGAGCCGCACACCGTACCGGCGGGCACCTCGGCCACATTCGAGTCGAACGTCGAGCACATCTACCGCAACGACGGTGCCGCACCGGTCGAGATGACCATGGCCGTGTCCATCCCGCCCGCACGCTGAGACACCCGGCCCGGACGGCCCGGCGCGCTGTTACCTTGCCGATATGCGTGCTCCCATCGGTGACTTCGACAACGCCCGCCCCGCCCCCGACTGCCTCGACGAGCTGACCGCACCGGTCGCCGAAGCCGTACGCCACTGGCGCGGCAGCATCCCCGCCGAGCAGCTGATCTACGTCGACACCGACCCGGCGATCGCCGACACCGCCGTCTTCGTCGAACACCACGGCCAGGACCTGCTCGACACCTCCGCGAACTGCGTCGTCGTCGCGGGCAAGCGCGGCGGCGAATCGAGCCTCGCGGCCTGCCTCGTACGCTCGAACACCCGCGTCGACGTGAACGGCGTCGTACGCCGCCAACTCGGCGCCCGCAAGGCGTCGTTCGCCCCGATGGACACGGCGACCGGCGAGACCGGCATGGAATACGGCGGCATCACCCCGATCGGCCTCCCCGCCGACTGGCCGCTCCTGGTCGACGCGGCCGTGGTCGACACCCCGTACGTCCTGATCGGCAGCGGCCGCCGCCGCGGCAAGCTGATCGTGCCCGGCAAGACGTTCGCGGAACTGCCGGGGGCGGTGGTGCTCGAGGGCCTTGGGGTCGCCTGAATCCTCGCGGTGGCGGGTACGGTTCCGGGCCTCTCGGTGACGGCGGGCCGAGCGGATACCGTGGGGCTCCACGGCTACGGGGCGCCGCAAGGCGGTGCTGGTGAGGGGGAGTTCGGGGTGCTGGAGACCATGTCGCTGGCCGCGATCACGGCAGTGCTCGGCGCGGTCGGGAACGCCACCGCCAACGAGGCGGGCAAATGGCTCTGGGAATCGGCCGGCGGCCTGGTCCGCCGCATCACCGGACGCGAGGTACCCGCGCCCGGCGCCGCCGCCGACCTCACCGCGGTCGCCCGGCAGGTGCACGAGGCCCTCGAGCACGACCCCGAACTCCGCCACGCCTGGGCGGCGTTCGCGGCCATCGTGCCCGCCGCCACGGACACCCCGCCCGCCGCGACCCCGCGGATCGGCCCGTCCATACGGTGGTTCCAGGACCGTGAGGACGCGATGCGCCGCCTCTTCCGCGAGGCGAAGCGGCGGCCCGACGGACGCCCCCGCGTCGCCCTCCTGCACGGTCCCGAGGGCATCGGCACCAGCGCCCTCGCCGTCCACTGGGGCGTCCGCGCGGCAGAGACCGCGAAGGGGAAGGAACAGCTCTTCCCGGACGGTCAGCTCTACGTGGACCTCCGCGGCCACGCCCTCGACGGCGCCACCGGCGCGACCGCGGCCCTCGCCAGCCTGCTGCGCCAACTCGGCCTCCCCGACGAGCAGATGCCACCCACCCTCGACGGCCGCAAGGAACGCTTCCAGCGGTACGTCACCGACCGGCGCCTCCTCGTCGTCCTCGACCACGCCCACTCCGCCGCGCAGGTGCTCCCGCTGCTCACCGCGGGCACCGGCGTCTTCACGCTGGTCGTGGCCCGGCACCCGCTGCCCGGCCTCGACGCGCTGCCTGTACCGGTCGGCCCGCTCCCCGACAAGGACGCCGTGCGGCTGCTCACCGACCTCGCCGGGAAGGAAGCCGTTGCCGCGGCCCGGGCCGCGTTGCCCGGCGTGCTCGCACGGTGCGCGGGATCCCCGTTCGCGCTGCGCGCCGCGGTGCCGCACCTGACTCTGTCTTCGGCGGTCGCCCCCGCCCCCGCGCCCCGCACGCCGCCCGAACCGCAGTCGCAGGAGATGCGGCCCATGACCCACGCCGAACCGTCCGACCCGGTGCACCACGCCGCCGAGGACGCCTACCGCCGCGCGACCCCGGCCGCCGCCCGCCTCTACCGCCGCCTCGGCCTGTACGACTGGCCCGCCATCGGCCCCACCATGGCCGCGGGCGCCGCGGGCACGCCCGAGCCGGAAGCCGCCGAACTCCTCACCGAACTCGCCGGACTCCGCCTCCTCGAGCCCACGGACGACGGCCGCCACCGCTTCCGCCCCGGGGTACGACGGCACGCCGAACGCGCCGCACAGACCGACGGCCTCGCGGCCTGCGCCACCGCCGTACGCCACACCGTCGAGGCGCTCCTTCACCTCGCGCTGCGCGCCGCCCGGGGCGCGCTGCCGGAGAGCTGGCGGGTGCCCGAGCTGCCCGAAGGAGTCGAGCCCGGTGCGTACCCCGACCGTGGCACGGCGCTCGCGGCCCTGGTCGCCGAACGCGACAACCTGGCACGGGCGGTGGCGGCCGCCGAGGAGTTCGGCGACCCGACCACGGCGGCACTGCTCGCCCGCGCCCTCTGGCCACTGCAACTCAAGGCCGGCCACCACGAGATGCTGCTCCCCGCCCTCCGTACCGCGGTACGCGCCGCCGACCGGCACGCACCCGGCACCCGCGCATCGGCCGCCCTGCACGCCCAACTCTCCCTCTCCCTCATGGAGTTGCGGCACTTCGACGAAGCGGAGCGGGAGGCGCACGCCGCGGTCCGGGACGAGCGGGCCGCGGGCCATGTACGCGGGCACGCCTCCGCCGTGGAGTTCCTCGGGCTGCTGCGGCTGCGGCAGTGGCGCTTCCAGGAGGCGTACGACTGCTTCGAGGAGGCCGATACGATCCTCGACGGCATCGGCCCGGGCGACGAGGGGGCACCCGATCTGCCTCGCGCCCGCGCCCTGTTGCGGCGCCACCGCGGACGGGCACTCGGCCGCCTCGGCGAACACGCCCCGGCGACCGCGCACCTCGAAACCGCGCTCGCCTGCTTCCGCGAGCAGGGCGAGGCATACAACACGGCCCGCACGCTCACGGACCTGGCCGAGGTCCGCCTCGACTCCGGCAACCCGGCCGCGGCCCTGCCGCTGATCGACTCGGCGGAGGCGGCGCTGGGGCGCGAGCAGGCGGAGTTCCACCTGGACTATTTGGGGCGGCTGCGGGAGCGGTGCGTGGCTGCGCGAAGCTAGGGAGGGTCTTACGGATCACGTATCGGTGCAGCAAGGGAGCGCTCGTCCTCAAACGCCGGACGGGCTGATTTGGTGCCCCGTCACCGCGTGGGCGGTCGCCCCCGTGTGCACCCGCAGGCCCGAAGTGCACAGTTCCGTCGGGGACTTGCCCGCCGCCAGCCAGGCGAAGAGGGCCGAGGCGGCGGCCACCGGGTCGGCGCCGTCCGGGTCGGCCGAGGCGAGTCGCAGCAGTACGCCGTCGCGGGTGCGCACCGTGCAGGCGTCGGGCCCGGTGACGTACACCGCGAGGGCGCAGTGCGGGTGCCGCCGCAGCACCTCCGCCGTCCAGCGCTCCGGGCCGCCGAGCCGTGGGTCGTCGGCCCGGCCGTGTCGGAAGACGACGTCGGCGAGGTCGAGTTGGCCGGGCTCGCGGGTGTCCTCGTGGATGGAGGTGTGCGCCGCCCAGTCAAGGTCCGTGCCGCCCTCGCCGCTCGGTGCGTGGGCCGTCTCCGCGTAGCGCCGCATCGCGACCTCGCCCGCCCCCACGAGCCGGGTCAGGACCCGGAACGCCGTGGTGTGCGCGGGTGGTTCGTACGGCGGCAGGGGCAGGGGTTCGAGCGAGGCGGGCGCGTCCTCGGGCTGGGGGGCGGACATCAGGTCGTAGAAGAGGCGGCGCAGCCGGGCCGCGGACTCGCCGGGCATGGATGTGGTGAACTCCGCGGGCCCGGGCAGCGGTACGTGCTCCGCGAGCAGCCGCTCCAGCTGGGGACGCAGCGCAGCGGCGGGCGCGAGCTTCGGCGCCCGGCGGATGAAGTCGGCGGCCGGGGAATCCGGGTCGAGGCCCTCCAGGGGCGCGGCGCCGAGCAGGACGGGTCTGCCGAGCGCCGCCGCGTAGTACGTCACCGCGCCGTGGTCACCGATCACCGCGTCCGCGGCGAGCAGCGCCTGCCGCCAGGCGTGCAGCGGGTCGATGAGGGTGAGGCCGCCGCGGCGGGCGCGGTCGAGCCAGGCACGGAGCTGTCCGGGGCCGTGCCCGTGCCAGATGTTGGGGTGCAGGACGGCCGCGAGCCGGTACTCGTCGGCGGGCAGCTCGGCGGTCAGGCGCGGCAGCAGGGTCGGCAGTACGTCGCTGCCGCCACCGTCGCCGAAGAGGGACTCGGGATTCCAGGTGGAGTTGACGACGACGAGCCGCTGACCGCGCCGGATGCCGAGCGCACGGCGGAAGCGGTCACGGTACGGGGCGGCCGCGCGCAGCCGGTCGTAGCAGGGATCCCCGGCGAGCACCGCCGTGGGGGCCGCTTCGGGGCACCCGGCGCGCAGCCGGTCCAGCTGCTCGGGGTGCGAGAGGACGAGGGCGTCGGCGACGGGGGAGCCGTTGTGAAGCAGCCACTCGGGAGCCGTACCGAAGACAGGCGGGGCGGAGCCGCGACCCGAGGCGAGAGGCGCCCGGTGTCCGGTGTCCGGTGTCCGGTGTCCGGTGTCCGGTGTCGCCAGCCTCTTAGTGTAGCCAACACCGTGTGAGAGCACCACCAACTTCCCCTGAACCAGGTGCAGTTGACCGCCCAGGCTGGCCGACACGGCCAGGTCCACGGGCGTCTCGACGGCCTGTTCCCACGGCAGCACCGGCACCCCGAGCTCCGCGAACAGCTCGGCCACGCCCGCGCGGAACGGTGAGGACTCGGTGCAGGTGGCCAGGAGCTGGACCCGCAGGTCGTCGTGGAACAGCGGGAGTACGTCGAGGAGCCGGGTCGCCGAAGTGACGTTGTGCACCACGAGCAGCACCCGGCGGCACCGCCCACGCGTGGCCCAGCGCGCGGCGTCGTACCCGACCGGAACACGTATCCACCCGTCCTGGTCCCGCCCCCGCTCCGCTGCCACCGTCCGCCCCCACACTTGCCTCGCCGCACCTATGACCGGCCACGATAACCAACGGGGGCGGGGCGGGGCGGCGCGGTGGGGGCGCCGGGTGTGCGGTGGGTCGGGCGCGGGTGAGCTTGGGCAGCTCGATGGCCGGGCACCCCGAGATCCTCGGCGCCAGCGAGTCGAAGCCGTTCTGCACGCGCTCAACGTTCTGGACGGTGCACTCGATGTTGTGCACGCCGTTGAGCTTGTCGCCCATGATCAGGGCGCCGAACGGGTCGTCGGCTGTGCTGCCCGGGGCGCAGGTTGTCGACGAAGACGTACCAGCTGTCGATCTTCTTGTTGTGCCACTTCCCCGGGCGGGACGCCTAAGGGCTGCGGGGGGCCTCCGTCGGTCCGTGCTGTCGGGCAGGGCCACCCGAGCGGGAGGGCCGGGTACGGCCGGTGGGACATTTATGGCGACATGCCCGTTTCTCTGCGAAGGGCGATCTCTGCGGGATGTCCGGCTTCGCACAGAGAAGTCACTTCTTGCCGTTATTGATGGCTTGCATAACTGGCTGTCTGCATTAAGGAGAGACGTGTGGAATGGTGTGCCCCGATATGCCTTTGAGTCGCATTCCAACCTGCAGGCCGTTCAGTTAAATGAGTCACACCGGCAGATGTGGCCTCGGAGAGCCGCTGAGCGCACTTCCGTTCTGCGCAAAGAGAGTTGGCTCTTTTGATCAAAGGGGGCAAGGGGTTCTGGTGGCCAAGGGCGGGCCTCATTCATTCGCTATCTGAATTCGTGTCTTGTTCCGTCCGGACTTTCTCGCCTAACGTCACCGTCAATCCGGATGGAACGCCGAATCCTGCCGCTGTCCGGAAAACCTCACGCCTACTCACTAACCCACGGCAGGAGCGGGGGACCCAGGTAAGTCGCCGATCCGGATTCCGGAACGGCTCGGGGTGAAGCCGCATACGCAGTGCGGCCGGACATCTCCCGTCCGAACCCGACAGCTCACCTCGTAGGCGACGGAGAGGAATTCGTCATGCCCGCAAAGGGAAAGCACCGCCGCCCCAAGTCCAGCTCGCTCACCCGGAGCATCGCCGCCGCAGGCACGGGCGGGGCCGCGCTCGTTCTCCCGGTGCTCGGCGCGACCGCCGCCGGCGCGGCGCCGTCCAGCACGGCCGGCACGGCCAGCACGTCCAGTACGGCCGCCAAGCCCGCCGCGACACCGAAGACCTATGTCGTCGCCGCGGGCGATTCCCTCTCCGCGATCGCCCAAGAGCACTCCCTCAGCGGCGGCTGGAAGAAGCTGTACAAGGACAACCGCAGCGCCGTTGGCGACAACCCGCGGCTGATCCACCCCGGTCTCAAGCTGACCCTCGGCAAGAAGGCCTCGGCCGAGCCCGCGAAGAAGCCAGCCGCCGCCAGGGAGTCCGCCGAGCGGGCGGATCGCTCCGAGCGCAAGAACTTGCCCGCAGCCGAGCCCGCCGCCGCCCCGGCGAAGAAGTCCTACACCAACGACCTGGACGGCTGGATCAAGGAGTCGCTCGACATCATGGCCCAGCACGGCATCCCCGGCACCTACGAGGGCATTTACCGCAACGTCATGCGAGAGTCCTCCGGCAACCCGATGGCCATCAACAACTGGGACTCCAACGCTGCCGCCGGAACCCCGTCCAAGGGGCTCCTGCAGGTCATCGCCCCCACGTTCGAGGCCTACCACGTGCCTGACACGCCGTTCGACAGCTTCGACCCGGTCGCCAACATCACCGCCGCCTGTAACTACGCGGCCGACAAGTACGGCTCGATCGACAATGTGAACGGCCCGTACTAGACCGCATCCCGTCTCGTCCGCTGTGAGCCCCGGCGCGCCAAGTGTCCGGGGCTCAGGCCTGTCTGAGGCCGCGACATTCAATCGCCGGGCACCACGAGTTCCTCGGAATGATGGTCGGCGAGGGCGAATCGAAGCCGTTCTGGTCGAAGGTTCTGCGCTCGCTGCGGACCCGGGGTGAGGAAGAGTGGAGACCCTGCCCTCCCTGGCCGAGGTGTCGTACTACGGGGCGTTCCAGTTGACGTTCGGCGGATCCGACGAGGGCAGCATCCGGTGGCTGTCGAGCGGTTCGAGATCAAAAACCCGGATCGCCTGTGTACGGCACTGCTCAGCGAATTCCTCCGGATAAACAACACCACGCGAGAACACGCGAATCCAGACTGGAGTACTAGCGCACGGGCCCGACCCCGCCAGGCCCCACGCCGCCGATGAACTGCTTCACGCCCGCTCCAGCTTCAGCAGGTGGTGTTCCATGGACTCACCGGCCGGTGCGCAGGTGGGCGAGCCGGGTTCGTGGGCGAAGAACCGCAGGCCGTGGCGGGAGACCTTCGCGTGCATCGGATGCGCGCACTCGGGGCAGGCCATGGCGACGCGGCGGCGGGCGCGGTGGACGGCCTCCCACGCCCAGCCGCAACCGAGGTCGAGCTGTGTGGCGTCGAGCCGCCCGCGGTCGTCGTGCTGTGCGGTGAACCCCACCGTCTCCTCCGGATCAGAAGCGGATGCGGCCGAACTGCGCGGTCGGGCCCGTCACTTGGGAGGTGGACCACAGCACGCTGCCATCACCGTAGGGGTTCGGCTCCTCACCACGCGAAGGAGCGGGTCCAGTGCGCTGGTGTCGGCTCATTCAGTCGGCTTCGCAGCCGATGCCGTCGCCGTCACGGTCGAGCCGGTGCGGATCGACAGGGCCGACCCAGACCGGGCCGGACACGTCCGAGCAGTCCACGTCGGGGCCGGCGGGAGGTCCAGGCGGCAGATCGGGACGCGTGGGGGTCTCCGGGGGCGCAGGCTCAGGCGTGTCCGGCGTAGTGGGTGGGGGCTCGGGAGGAGGGCTGGGGCAGGCGGTCCACAGACCGGCCCCGGCCTGCTCGGCGGCATTCTCGGCACGGGAGACAGCGGGCCAGTACTTGTCGTTGGGCGGGAAGAGGACCGCCTTGGCGTGGCCGCTGCGGACGAGGGACTCGTTGACGAAGGTGCCCTGCTCGTTCCACACGTACAGCAGATAGCGGTCGTAGCGGTCGGTGAGCTCGGTATCGCGTTCGGTGCGTACGGTGCTGCCCGTCGGCAGCAGCGCGGCGGTGCGAGCGGTGGCTTTGTCAGCGAAGCAGGCACCTCGCTCCGGGGCGTCGATCTCCAGGAGTCGTACCCGGGCCACGGTGTCCTTCGGCACGATGCTGCCGTCGCCGCGCACCTCAATGGTGTCGCCATCGATGATCCGGAGCACTACTACGCCCGTCGACGGTGTGGTCGGTGGCTCGGTGGTCGGCGTCGTGGGTCCCTCGCGCGGCTCGGGCGGCGGTTCCGTCTGAGTCGGTGGCGGTGTCGTGGGTGTCCGTTCTTCTTCCAGGAGTGTTCCAAGGCCACCGAGGCCCAGAACGAGGCCGAGAAGGACCAGGACCGCGGTAATCCAGGGGTGCTTGAGGCGTCTGGGGCGTCGCGGGCGGGGCTGCCGGGACTGGCGCCAGGCGTCCGGGTCGGGAGGAGGAGAGGGACACATACCGCCCTCCAGAGCGCGGACAGGTACTGCCCTTCCATTACAGCACCGGCCACAGTCGGCCGGGCCTTTCCCCTTGAGCATTGTGCATCGCAAGCAGCTTCAGGAGGTCCAGGCGGAGTGGGAGGAGTCAGCGATCGCTGAACGGGTCCTGCACCGCCTGGCCGAACGGATCGGGGCGAGGCGGAGGCCGTGCCGCAACGGCTCCGGTGAAGGCGCCGGCTGCGGGTGTGCGGTGCTGCTGATCCCGCATCGCAGCGACAGCCTGGACGAGACCGCGTAGGCGGACCGCGCTGCCCGGTGACTACCGCTGGATTCTGTTGATTGTGCGAGCCGTTGGCGGCCCGGTGCAGGCCGGTGCAGGCCGGTGCAGGCCGGTGCAGGCCGGTGCAGGTCAGGGCGGTGGGCGAGGAGTTGGGACTTGAGGTGGCGGTGCGCGGGAAACTAGAGCCGCTGCGGGGGAAGTTGACCGAGCTGGCCGATGGGGGCTGGCTGCACAAGCCACCCCTTGCAAGGGCCGCCCGGAACCGCCCGCTCACTCACGATGCACACTGCTCAATCGGTGTCCCGTCAATCGGTGTCCCGCGCTACACCATCCGGTGGCTTATCACTGCCACAGTGTTATTCATATGACCGTATTTCATATTCATTTCACTATCCAGCTCTTGGTGCTGACCGGCCGTCACAAGGCCCTGAACCAAGTAGAGGAGAGTGGAGTAAATGATGACATCGCCGCAATGGCGATCTGTTCTGGCGTCGGCCGTCGTGTCTACCGCCCTCGCCGCAGCTGCGCTGGCGAATGCGGGAACCGCCTACGCCGAGGAGCAGACCAACCCCCACCCGCCGCATCCGACCAAGCCCGCACACCCCGCTGAGCCTGAGCACCCGGCGCACCCGGCGTCACCTGCACATCCCGCCAAGCCCGCGCATCCGGCTAAGCCGGCGCATCCGGCGCATCCCGCGTCGCCCGCGCATCCGGCTAAGCCTGCGCATCCGGCGCATCCGGCGTCGCCCGTGCATCCGGCTAAGCCTGCGCATCCGGCGCATCCGGCGTCGCCCGCGCATCCGGCTAAGCCTGCGCATCCCGCGCATCCGGCGTCACCTGCACATCC
>NZ_JBSFUT010000037.1:36212-83106 GCF_053591935.1 Streptomyces sp. NPDC002851
ACATCCCGCCAAGCCTGCGCACCCTGCGCATCCGGCGTCACCTGCGCATCCGGCTAAGCCTGCGCATCCGGCGCACCCGGCGTCGCCCGCACATCCCGCCAAGCCTGCGCACCCTGCGCATCCGGCGTCACCTGCGCATCCGGCTAAGCCTGCGCATCCGGCGCACCCGGCGTCGCCCGCACATCCCGCTAAGCCTGCGCATCCGGCGTCGCCCGCGCATCCGGCTAAGCCTGCGCATCCGGCGTCACCTGCGCATCCGGCCAAGCCTGCGCATCCGGCGCATCCGGCGTCACCTGCGCATCCGGCTAAGCCTGCGCATCCGGCGCACCCGGCATCGCCCGCACATCCCGCCAAGCCGGCGCATCCCGCGCACCCGGCGTCACCTGCACATCCCGCCAAACCTGCGCATCCCGCGCACCCGGCCTCGCCCGCACATCCCGCCAAACCTGCGCATCCCGCGCACCCGGCCTCGCCCGCACATCCCGCCAAACCTGCGCATCCCGCGCACCCGGCGTCGCCCGTACACCCCGCCAAGCCTGCACACCACCACGACAAGCAAGACCATTGAGCAGTGTGCATCGTGAAGTTGCTGGTCACGGGTCTCGTTGTGCGTGGGTGTCGGTGTGCTCGGGCTGGGCATGGGCGCATGACTTCGGTGTAGATCATCGGTCAGTGGGCGACTTCGCGGTTCGTCAAGACCCAGGACCAGCAGTTACCTGACCAGTACGGTCGCCCACTCCGGGTCGGTACGGAGCTTGCCGAGCACGCGCCAGTTCTTCAGGTACGCGAGGCCGTGCTCGACCGGCGCCCGGACCGCGGCGGCCAGCGCCGTGTTGGACCGTTCCTGACTACGGGTGAGCGGGCGGCGGTTCCGGGCGGCCCTTGCAGGGGCGTAGTTGTTGGGATCCGCTGGCGCGAACGGCTAGTAGTGGCATTGCGCGATGTCGACCTGAGCATCGAGGTCGCATTCCGTCTCGCGGAAGCTCCCCATGAGGGAACGTTCCAGGTTCACACAGGGGCGAGGGAGGCTCTGCGAGCGGTCGCCGCCGTACAGTCGGATCTTGCGAGGCGGAGACTGGAATAGGACGTGCCGTGTCGGCTCCGGCTTCGGCTCATGAACGTTGCTCACAAAGGCCGGCACGGCGTTCGTCTCGCGTTACCGCTTTCCGCTCGTCGCCATCGTGGAGAACATGACCGAGCCCGGGCCTGAGCGGCTGATGCCCGAGTGCGAGCTAACGCAGTGCATTGAATTCAATCGCCGGGCAGCGGTCCATCACCATCTCGAGCCCGGCCTCCCGGGTGCGGGTGTAGGCCGCCTCGTCGATCACGCCCAGCTGGAACCAGACCGCCTTGGCGCCGACGGCCACCGCCTCGTCGGCGATCGGGCCCGCGAGGGAGCTGTTCACGAAGACATCGACGACGTCGATGGGGAACGGTACGTCCGCGAGCGTGGCGTACCCCTGCTCGCCGTGGACCGTCTCGGCCTTCGGGTGGACGGGGACGACCCGCTTCCCGTGCCGCTGGAGCACCTCGGCGACGCCGTACGCGGCCCGCGCCCGGTTGTTGGAGAGGCCCGCGACCGCCCAGGTGTCACCGAGCTCCATGAGAATCCTGCGGATGGTGGCGTCGTCGCCGTACATGCCGTTCCTCCAGTGGTCGCTCGTCGGCCGAGGGCCCGCGGTCCGAGCAACTGCGCGGAGGCGGCGAGAATTCCCGACACCGGAGGCAGGGGGCACGCGCTAGTCCTGACTGACCGCCCACGCGCCCACCACGCCCACGTCGCCGGGCTCGGGCGGGACGTGCACCGCGATCTCGACGCGGTCCCTCACATGGTCGGCGAGGCCGTGCAGTTGGGCGCCTTCGCCGCACAGCACGAGGCCGCGGTCGTAGACGTCGTCGAGCAGCTTCGGAGGGCTGTCGGAGAGTAGTCCGAGGATGAGGCTCGAGATGCTGGCGTACACGCGGCCGGGCACCTCGACCAGGTCGGTGGCCGGGACCTCGCGGTCGGCGGGCAGTCCGTGCTGCATGTCCTGGCCCCGCAGGCAAATAGTGGCGCTGGCGGCCGCCGCGGGGCCCATGCGCAGTTTGGCGCGTTCCGCTTCCGCGGTGCAGATGATGAGGCCGTGCTCACGCTTCAGCAAGCGGATCAGGGCGGCGTCGATGTCCGCGCCGCCGACGGCGGCGGTGCGGGTGGCGACCAGACCGCCGAAGCACAGCAGGGACGCGGAGGTGCGCTCCGCCCCCACGTCCACGACCAGCGCACCGGCCGGTAGGTCCTGCGGTATGCCCGAACCCGCGGCCGAGGCAACGGACTTGGGAACCATACGGACGTGGCGCAGGCCCGCGAGGTCGCAGACGTCGAGCAGCGCCTGCAGCTGTACTTCACCGGCGTCGTCGGGCACGCACACCGTCGCGCCGGGGAGCCGCCGGGGGGTGCGGCGGGCCGTCCTGCGGCCGGTGGTTCCGCCGCCCTGTGCATCGGTCAGGGCCCATTGCAGCAGGTGGCTCGCCAGCGCCGGGTCGGCGACGGTGCGGTGGTGGACCGGCCGGACGAGGCGCAGGTTCTCGGTGCGGAGGCCCTGCAGGGAGAGGGCGCGGGCGCCGCGTGCCTGTATTCGGCCGTCAGGGCCGATGGCGGCGATGGTGGGGCTGCGCAGCACCTGCTCCGCGCCCCGTGTGCGTATCCGCATCGTGGCGCTGCCCAGATCGATGGCGAATCCCTGACCGGTGCTGTGCTTGTGGACTCTGCTGCGCATGTGGCCTCCGCTCTCTGGTTCCGGATCGTCCCGGCGACTGCGGCGCTGTTTCGACGCTGGCACACGCGGCAGGCGGCAGCGAGCGAGGTTGCGCCGAAGGGGGCCGAGGGCCGGACCCTGCTGCGTTCAGGTGCAGCGCGCACCCGCCGCGCTTAACCTCGGGTCATGAGCCCGACGCCCGCGCGCTTCACCGTCATCCTGAAGCCCCAGCTCACCGACACCGAGGGCCATGTCGACCACGGCGGCGCCCTGCGCTCGGCCACGGTCGAGTTCACCGGCCGCCGTGGGGCCAGCGGCTTCCCGCGGTACTCCGGGGAGGGCATGGTGGCGGACATCGATCCGGCCACGCGGACCGTGGAGGCCGTGACGGTCGACGGGTACGAGCTGCCGTACGGCTGGGTGGCCGAGGCGGCCGAGGTGGTCGAGGCGGCCGACGGGGACGAGTCGGAACAGGCAGGTCAGGCGGATCAGGCGGAGGAAGCCGACCAGGCGGATCAGGCGGATCGGGCGGATCGGGCGGAGGAAGCTGACCAGGCCGGGGAAGCGGGCCAGGCAGACCGAGCCGATCAAGCCGATCAAGCCGACCGAGCCGACCGAGCGGACTAGGACGCCGAGGCCGACAAGGCCCACACGGCGGACGCGGAGCCTAGGCCCCCGGCGCCTGGCCCTCGGGCCTCGGCCTATGCCTCCGCCCCTGACCTTGGCCCCTGACCTCAGCCACCCGGCCCCCAGCCCCGTCCCCCGTCCCCCGGCAGGAGCCCGCCCCCCGCCCCGTACCCTGGCCGGATGCAGGACGAGTACCGCACAGTGGCCCGCGAGGGCGTGCACGAGACCGAGGTCGGCCGCTCACGTTTTCTGTGCGCACTCGCACCCGCGGGCACCGAGGCCGAGGCGCAGGAGTTCGTCGCGCGGATCCGTAAGGAGCACCCGACGGCGAACCACAACTGCTGGGCGTATGTCATCGGGGCCGACGCCTCGGTGCAGAAGGCCAGCGACGACGGTGAGCCCGGCGGTACCGCTGGGGTGCCGATGCTGCAGATGCTCACGCGCCGTGAGATGCGGTACGTCGTCGCCGTCGTGACCCGCTACTTCGGCGGGGTCAAGCTCGGCGCGGGCGGGCTGATCCGGGCGTACGGCGGTGCGGTCGGTGAGGCCCTGGACGCGCTCGGCACGGTCACCCGGCGCCGCTTCCGCCTCGCCACGGTGACGGTCGACCACCAGCGTGCGGGGAAGGTGCAGAACGATCTGCGGGCCACCGGGCGTGCGGTGCGCGACGTGCGGTACGGCGAGGACGTGACCATCGAGATCGGGCTGCCCGACGCGGATGTGGACGCCTTTCAGGCGTGGCTCGCGGACGCTACGGCCGGTACGGCGCGGCTCGAGCTCGGTGGAGAGGCGTACGGGGAGGTGTGAGGGGGGCTTTCTCCTGGATCGCGCTGATCGCGCTGATCGCGCTTGTCCACAAACGCCGGACGGGCTGTCTGTGGCCCGCGCTACGCTCAGGGATCATGAGGTTCCTCCATACGTCGGACTGGCATCTGGGCCGGTCGTTCCACCGCGTGGGTCTGCTCGACGCGCAGGCCGCGTTCGTCGACCACCTGGTCGAGACCGCCCGGGCCGAGCGGGTCGACGCGGTGCTCGTCGCGGGCGACGTGTACGACCGGGCGGTGCCGCCGCTCGCCGCCGTGGAGCTGTTCGACGAGGCGCTGCACCGGCTCGCCGACCTCGGAGCGCCCGCCGTGCTGATCTCCGGGAACCACGACTCCGCGCGGCGGCTCGGCGTCGGCGCCGGGCTCATGGGCCGGGCCGGGATCCATCTGCGCACCGCGGCCGCGGAGTGCGGCACGCCCGTGGTGCTCAGCGACGAGCACGGCGACGTGGCGTGCTACGGGCTGCCCTACCTCGAACCCGCCCTCGTGAAGGACGAGTTCGGGGTTGCCAAGGCCGGGCACGAGGCGGTGCTCGGGGCCGCCATGGACCGGGTACGCGCCGACCTGGCCGCCCGCCCCGCGGGCACCCGCTCCGTCGTGCTCGCGCATGCCTTCGTCACCGGCGGCGAGCCCAGCGACAGCGAACGGGACATCACGGTCGGCGGCGTCGAGTCCGTGCCCGCGGGGATCTTCGCCGGGGTCGACTACGTCGCGCTCGGGCACCTGCACGGCTGCCAGACCCTCTCCGAGCGGGTCCGCTACTCCGGCTCCCCGCTCGCGTACTCCTTCTCCGAGGAACACCGCCGTAAGAGCATGTGGCTCGTCGACCTCGGCCCCGGCGGGGAGCTCGCCGCCGAGCGGATCGACTGCCCGGTGCCGCGGCCGCTCGCCCGGATCGAGGGAACCCTGGAGGAACTGCTCGCCGACCCGGCCCTTGAACGGCACACCGGGTCCTGGGTGGAGGCCACGCTCACCGACGCGGTACGGCCCGCCGAGCCCATGGCCCGGCTCGCCGAACGCTTCCCGCACGCCGTCAGCCTCGTCTTCGCGCCGCGCCGCGAGGAGGGCGATCCGCTCGCCTCGTACGCCCAGCGCCTCAAGGGCCGCGACGACCGGGAGATCGCCGAGGACTTCGTCGCGCATGTACGGGGCAGCGGGCCCGACGCGCGTGAACGGGCCGTGCTGCGCGACGCGTTCGACGAGGTGCGGGCCGATGAGACTCTGAGCGAGGTGGGCGGCCGGTGAGGCTGCACCGGATGCGCCTGGCGGCCTTCGGGCCCTTCGGCGCGGCTCAGGAGGTCGACTTCGACGCTCTCAACGAGGCGGGCCTGTTCCTGCTGCACGGTCCGACCGGTGCGGGCAAGACCTCCGTGCTCGACGCGGTCTGCTACGCCCTGTACGGCTCGGTGCCCGGTGCCCGGCAGCATCAGGCGAACCAGGCGCAGGCGCTGCGCAGCGACCACGCGGCGCCCACCGTCCGTACCGAGGTGAGTCTCGAACTGTCCGTCGCCGGACGCCGGTTGGAGATCACCCGGCAGCCGCCCTGGGTCCGCCCTAAGAAGCGCGGCACCGGCTTCACGACGGAGAAGGCGCAGACCTGGCTGCGCGAGTACGACGCGGTGGCCGGGGCCTGGAAGGACCTCAGCCGCTCCCACCAGGAGGTCGGCGAGGAGATCGGGCAGCTCCTCGGGATGAGCAAGGAGCAGTTCTGCCAGGTCGTCCTCTTGCCGCAGGGCGAGTTCGCGCGTTTCCTGCGGGCCGACGCCGAGGCGCGCGGCAAGCTGCTCGGGCGGCTCTTCGACACCCGCCGGTTCGCCGCCGTCGAGGCCGCGCTGGCCGAGCGGCGCCGGGGCACCGAGGCCCGGGTGCGGGCGGCCGACGACCGGCTCCTCGCCGTCGCCCACCGCGTCCAGCAAGCCGCCGGGGACGCGGCCGAACTCCCGCTGCCTGAGCCGGCCCCCGGCGAGCCGGGTCTGGCGGAGGCGCTGCTCGGCTGGGCCGCGGTCGCCCGGTCCGGGGCGCGCGAACGCCTCGACGTGGCCCGGGCGTTGGTGGTCGCCGCGGAGTCCGGGCGGGCCGCGGCGCAGGTCGCGTTCGACGACGTACGGGAAACGGAGCGGCTCCAGCGCAGGCACCACGAGGCCCGACAGCGGGCCGCCCGCCTGGAGGAGACCGCCGAGGCGTACCGCGCGGCCGTGGCCCGCCTCGAGCGGGGCCGCAAGGCCGAGACCGTCGCCCCGGCGCTCGCGCTGCACGCCGCGGCGGAGACCGAGCACCGCACGGCCGTGGCCGAGGAGCAGCGGGCGCTGCGGCTGCTGCCCGAGGAGTACGCCGACGCCGGGGCGCAGGGCCTGACCGCCGCCGCCCGCCGGGCGACCGAAGAACTGGGCGCCCTGGAGGCAGCCCGCCGCGCCGAGCAGCGCATCACCGAACTCACCGCGGAACGCGCCCGGTTGGACGCGGAGGAGCGCGCGGACGAAGAGGCCCTGCAGGAGGCCACGGCCTGGCTCGACGGCTGGGAGGAACGCAGGGACGCGCTGCGGGAGCAGATCGAGCGGGCCCAAGAGGCGGCCACCCTCGCGGAACAGCTGGCCGGACGCCTTGACCAGGCCCGCGCCCGCTCTCACGCCGCCCGCGAACGCGACCACCTCACCGCCCGCGCCGCCCAGGCGCACCAAGATGCCCTCACGGCTCGCGAACACGCCGCCGCAGCACACGAGCACTGGCTCGCCCTCAAGGAGCAGCGCCTGCGCGGCATCGCCGCCGAGCTCGCCGCGGGGCTCACCCCGGGCGAGCCCTGCGCCGTCTGCGGCGGCACCGACCACCCCGCACCCGCCCGCCCCGCCGAGGGCCACGTGGGCCGCCGCGAGGAAGAGTCGGCCCTCGCCGCCCACCGCGCCGCCCAGGACCGCAGCACCGCGGCCGACACCGCACTCGCCGACGTACGCGCGACGCTGGCGGCGGCCGAGGCGACGGCGGGGGAGGCGTCCACGGCCGAACTGGCCGAGGAAGAGGCGGACTTGGCCCGTCGGCACACCGCCGCACGGGACCGCGCAGCTGCCCTGCACGCCGCCCGCGAAACCCTCGCCCGAGCCGAGTCCGAACACGACCGCCGCGCGACAGCCCGCCAGGAAGCCGCCACCCGCGCCGCCTCCCGCGACTCCCTGCGCGAGGCCCTGACCCGCGAAGAGGCCGCGCTGCAGGGGGAGTTGGCGCGGGCGGGGATTCGCGTGGAGAGCGAGAACGAGAGCGAGAGCGAGGCCGCGAGTGAGGCCGAGGGCGAGGGGGCCGGGACGGCTCTTGGGGCCGCGGCCGGGTCCGCGAATGTGCCCGGGGCTGCTGCTGCGGGTGCGTCCGGGGGTACGGGCGAACGGGATGGGTCCGCGGGTGGGGGTGCGTGGGTCGAGGGTGGTTATGGCGGCGGGGCCGCGGCCGGGTCCGTGAACCTGCCCGGGACTGCTGCTTCGGGTGCGTCCGGGGGTACATCCGAACGGGATGGGTCCGCGAGTGGGGACGCGTGGGCTGAGGGTGGCAGCGGCAGCGGGACCGGGGCCGGTGGTGGCCGGGATGGGTTGCGCGGCGGTTCCGGAAGCGCTCGTACGTATGGCTCGTTCGGGCCTGCGGGTGAGGGTGTGTGGGCCGAGGGCGGTTACGGCGGTGGGGGTCGGCGGGCCGGGGCCGGGGCCGGTGGCGGTCGGGACGCGGCGCGCGGTGCCTCTGGCAGCGCCCTTGCGTCCGGTGCAGGCGGACCCGGCCGCGTAGCCGCTCGCGCCGCCCAGTTGGAGCGCCAAGTGCGGCTGCTGACCGAGGCCGCTGATGCCGTACGGGCCGCTGAGGAGGCTGCTCGGAGGCTCAAGGACGCCGATGCGCGGCTTGCGGATGCGGCGTACCGGGCCGGGTTCGCGACGCCGCGGGCGGCGGCCGAGGCGGCGCTCGATGATGCCGCGCATCGCCAGTTGCAGCACCGGATCGATGTGCGGCAGCAGGAGGAGGCCGAGGTGCGTGCGGTGTTCGCCGAGCCCGGTACGGCGGCCGCGGCGCAACTGCCGCCCGCCGATGCGGCCGCGGCCCGTGCGGCGGTCGAGGCGGCGGAGCTGCGGCTGCGGGCCGCCGTCAGTGCTCGCTCCGACGCCGAGCGGCGCTGTGCCGAGCTCGACCGGCTCGCCCGGCAGGCGGCGATTGAGGCGCGTGAGCTCGGGCCGCTGCGTGCCGAGCACGAGCGCGTGGCGCGGATGGCGGGCCTGGCCGCGGGTACCTCGGCGGAGAACGAGCGCCGGATGCGCCTTGAGTCGTACGTTCTGGCCGCTCGGCTCGAGCAGGTCGCGGCGGCCGCGACGGTGCGCCTGCAGCGCATGTCCGCGGGGCGCTACACCCTCGTGCACTCCGACGACCGCACGGGACGCGGCCGTTCGGGGCTCGGTCTGCACGTCGTGGACGCCTGGACCGGCAGCGAGCGGGACACGGCCACGCTCTCCGGCGGCGAGACGTTCTTCGCCTCGCTCGCGCTGGCGCTCGGGCTCGCCGACGTCGTCTCGGACGAGGCCGGTGGGGTGCGGCTCGACACGCTCTTCATCGACGAGGGCTTCGGGAGCCTCGATGACCAGACCCTGGACGAGGTTCTTGACGTTCTTGACTCGTTGCGTGAGCGGGACCGGAGCGTCGGCATCGTCAGCCATGTCGCCGACCTGAGGCGTCGGGTCCATGCCCAGCTGGAGGTCGTCAAGGGGCGCGGTGGCTCCGTGGTACGTCAGCGGGACAGGGGGCGGCGCGGGAGCGGGGAGGAGTAGACGATGCTCGTCGTCACCGCGCCCAGCGCGCCGATCTTGCCGGAGACTTCCTCCAGGTGCCGCATGGAGCGTGCCGCCACCTTGATCACAAAGCAGTCGTCGCCGGTGACGTGGTGCGCCTCCAGGACTTCCGGAGTGGTGTCGAGCAGGTCGTGGAACGGCTTGTAGTTGCCGTTCGGGTAGCGGAGGCGGACGAACGCCAGGATCGGCAGGCCGAGCCGTTCGGGGGCGACCACGGCGGAGTACCCCGCGATCACTCCGGCCTCCTCCAGGCGGCGCACCCGCTCGGTGACCGCGCTCGGAGACATGGAGACGGCGCGGGCCAGCTCGGCGAAGCTGGCGCGGCCCTCGCGCTGTAGGACGTCCAGGATCCGCCAGTCGGTGCTGTCCGGGGAATATTCGGTCATCTGCGAGGAGTAGCAGGGGAATCCCCGGCAGATCAAGGGTGGTGCCGGGGATCGTCTCTTCACCGTAATGATCGCGGGCCATAGGTTTTGGCCATGACGACCAACGTGACCAACGTGACCAACGTGACCAACGCCGTGCTGCGCGTTCCGCCCGCCTCGCCCGCCGCTGCCGCCGCCTACTTCGGCGCCTCCCTGGCCTTCCACGCGGACGTTTCCGACGTCGCCGCCGCCCTGCACGGCGAGGGCGACCCCGGATTCGCCGTGCTCGACTCGCGCTCCACCGAATCCTGGGACCAGGGCCATGTGCCCGGTGCCGTACACCTGCCCACGGCCCTCATCCCGGAGCAGGCCGAGCAGCTGCTCGACAAGGCGGTGCCGGTGGTCACGTACTGCTGGGGCCCCGGCTGCAACGGCGCGACCCGCGCCGCCCTGGCCCTGGCCCAACTCGGCTTCCAGGTCAAGGAGATGCTCGGCGGCTTCGAGTACTGGGTGCGGGAGGGTTTCGCGTACGAGACCTGGGCGGGGCCCGCGCGCAAGGACGCCGACCCGCTCACCGCGCCGGTCGAGGGCGGCGACTGCGGCTGCTGACCCGCCCCACGTGCCCCGTTGCCGCGCGCCGCCGCACGAGGGGACGGCGCGCGCGGCACGACCACGGACCACGGACCCGTACGCACTCAGAGCCGGGACAGTTCGTCCACCAGGTCGTCCAGACCGAGCGAGCCGAGCGAAAGCGCCGCCATGTGCCAGGACTTGGCGTCGAAGGCGTCGCCGTGCGCCTCGCGGGCGTTCTCGCGGCCGAGCAGCCAGGCGCGCTCGCCCAGCTTGTAGCCGATGGCCTGGCCCGGCATCGACAGATAGCGGGTCAGCTCGCTCTCCACGAAGTCCGCCGGACGGCCGCTGTGCCGCCCGAAGAACTCCTGGCCCAGCTCCGGCGTCCAGCGCTCGCCCGGGTGGAACGGCGAGTCCGCCGGGATCTCCAGGCCCAGGTGCATGCCGATGTCCACGATCACGCGGACCGCGCGCATCATCTGCGCGTCGAGATAGCCTAGGCGCCGCTCCGCGTCCGTCAGGAAGCCCAGCTCGTCCATCAGCCGCTCCGCGTACAGGGCCCAGCCCTCGGCGTTGGCGCTGACGATGCCGATCGACGCCTGGTAGCGGGAGAGGTTCTCGCGCACGTGCACCCACTGCGCGAGCTGTAGATGGTGCCCCGGCACGCCCTCGTGGTACCAGGTGGAGACCAGGTCGTACACCGGGAAGCGGGTCTCGCCCATCGTCGGCAGCCAGGTGCAGCCGGGCCGCGAGAAATCCTCCGACGGCGGCGTGTAGTACGGGGCCGCGGCGCCGCCCGGCGGGGCGATCCGGGACTCCACCCGCCGTACCCGCTCGGCCAGTTCGAAGTGCGTGCCGTCGAGCGCGTCCATCGCCTCGTCCATCACGCCCTGCAGCCAGTCCCGGACCTCGTCCACGCCCTCGATGTGCGTGCCGTGCTCGTCCAGGTGCTTGAGCGCCTCCCACGGAGTGGTCGCGCCGGGCAGCACCTTGGCGGCCTCAGCGCGCATCTCGCCCAGGATGCGGTGGTATTCGGACCAGCCGTACGCGTAGGCCTCGTCCAGATCCAGATCGGTGCCGTTGAAGTAGCGGGACCAGCGGGCGTACCGCTCCCGGCCGACCGTGTCGGGCGCGCCCTGCACGGCGGGCTCGTACACGTCCCGCATCCAGTCGCGCAGTTCGGCCACCGCGCGCGTGGCGGCGGCGCCCGCGGCGTCGAGCTCGTCCCGCAGCGCCTCCGGGCCCGGGGCGGTGAACTCCTCGAACCAGCCCTTGCCGCCGTCCCGTCCGGCCCACTCGGTGAGCTGCCCGATGAACGTCGCGGTCGCACGCGGCCCGGCGTACAACTTCCGCTCGAGACCGCGCGTCAGGCACTCGCGGTACCCGGCGAGCGCCTCCGGCACCGCGCGCAGCCGCTCCGCGACGGCCGCCCAGTCCTCCTCGGTCTCCGTCGGCGTGACCGTGAAGACGCCGCGCACCGAGTGCACCGGCGAACTCAGATTGCCGACGGCCCGCAGGTCCTCCTCGGCCTCGTACACCGCGAGTTCGGCGGTGAGCCGCTCGCGCAGCAGCCGGGCACAGCGCCGCTCCACATCGCTGTCCCCGCCGGGCGCCCGCTCGGCCTCGGCGAGCCGGTCCAGCGTCCCGCGAGCGAGCTCGGCGAGGGCCCGGCCGCCCGCTGGGGAGAGGTCGGGCAACTTGGCCGCGCTCTCTTTGACGCCGAGGTACGTGCCGGTGATGGGGTCGAGGGCGATGAGATCGTCGACGTAGGCGTCGGCGACCTGTCGGGGCAACGGTGTGCGCGTGGTGGTGTCGGACATGCGGACATCCTGTACGGAGTTGCCTGTTCGAGGCTAGGGGGGTCTGCCCGGAGGAGTCCGAAACGGGTGCGTCAAAACGGTGCGTCAGTCGTCGCGGCCGTCGGCCGCGTCCCCGAGCGCGGCCCCGGACAGCGGCGGGAGCTGCGGACCGGCTCCCGGGGGCAGCAGGGGCCCGCAGTCCCACTGCTGGAAGATCAGCCGGGTCTCGACCCGGGCCACCTCGCGGCGCGCGGTGAACTCGTCGAGTACGAGGCGTTGCAGATCAGCGGCGTCGGCGACCGCGACGTGCACCAGATAGTCGTCGGGCCCGGTGAGGTGGAACACCGTGAGCGACTCCGGCAGCGCCCTGATCCGCTCCACGAACGGCCCGACCAGCTCCCTGCGGTGTGGCCTGACCTGCACCGAAAGCAGCGCCTGGAGGCCGCGCCCGAGCTTGGCCGGGTCGACGCGGAGCTGGTGGCCGAGGATCACCCCGGAGCGGCGCAGCCGGGCGACGCGGTCGAGGCAGGTGGAAGCAGCCACGCCGACCTGGGCCGCGAGGTCGCGGTAGGTGGTCCGGGCGTCGTTCTGGAGGAGCCGCAGAATCTCGAGGTCCACCGGATCGAGTACGACAGATTCGGCCATGCGGCGAACGTAACACGGACGTTTCCCTTTCGATCCCGGTGCACGTTCAGCCTGCTAGGCATGGACTTCGACGCTTTCGACGGCGCCGCGGCCGATCGCCGCGCTGCCAAGCACCCACGGAATCCGGCCACCGCTACCGCGGTGCGCGGGCTTGCCACCGAGGCCGTACACGCCGGCCGCGAGGACCTCGCGGCGCTCGGCCTGCACGCCCCGCCGCTCGACCTGTCCACCACCTACCCCTCGTACGACAGCCGCGAAGAGGCCGCCCGTATCGACGCCTTCGCCACCACGGGTGAGGTCGATGACGGCCCGCCCGTGTACGCGCGGCTCGGCAACCCCACCGTCGGCCGGTTCGAGACCGCGCTCGCCCGGCTGGAGGGCACCGAGAGCGCGGTCGCCTTCGCCAGCGGCATGGCGGCCCTGACGGCGGTGCTGCTCGTACGCGCCTCGATGGGGCTGCGGCATGTGGTGGCGGTGCGCCCGTTGTACGGCTGTAGCGACCATCTGCTCACCGCCGGGCTGCTCGGCACCGAGGTCACCTGGGTCGGGCCGGACGGCATCGCGGACGCCGTCCGGCCCGACACGGGCCTCGTCATGGTCGAGTCACCCGCCAATCCGACCCTGGCCGAGCTGGACCTGGCCGCGATCGCGCACGCCTGCGGCGAGGTGCCGCTGCTCGCCGACAACACCTTCGCCACGCCGGTTCTCCAGCGCCCGGCCGAGAGCGGGGCCCGGATGGTGCTGCACAGTGCGACCAAGTACCTCGGCGGGCACGGCGACGTACTCGGCGGCATCGTGGCCTGCGACGAGGAGTTCGCCCGCGCGCTGCGCCAGGTGCGCTTCGCCACCGGCGGCGTGCTGCACCCGCTCGCCGGTTATCTGCTCCTGCGCGGCCTGTCCACGCTGCCGATACGGGTACGGGCGGCCTCCGCGACCGCCGCGGAGCTGGCCGGGCGCCTCGCGGCGGATCCGCGGGTGACTCGGGTGCACTACCCGAAGCTCGGCGGCGCCATGGTCGCCTTCGAGGTCGCGGGCGACCCGCACGAGGTGATCGCCGGGGTACGCCTGATCACCCCGGCGGTCAGTCTCGGCAGTGTCGATACGTTGATCCAGCACCCGGCGTCCATCAGCCACCGCATCGTCGAGGCGGGGGACCGCAGGTCGGCGGGGGTGAGCGACCGGCTCCTGCGGATGTCGGTCGGACTGGAGGACGTGGACGACCTGTGGGGCGACCTCGACCGGGCGTTGTCGGCGGCTACGGCGGGGGCGGACGCCCAGGAGCGGCGGGGCTCCGGGGTGCGGTGACCGTTTTTAGGCGTCGTGCGGACGGCCCGACGGCCTGACGGCGGCGGCGTCGGCCGGGACCGGCGCCGCCGCAAGCCGTGCCGTGATCACCAGCGTGCCCTCCTCGATCTGGTAGTCCAGCGGAAGCCCGAGGCCGCGCATCGCCGCGACCATGCCGGTGTTGGCCGACTGCGTCACCGCGTACACGCTCTCGCAGCCCGCCTCGACCGCCAACGCGACCAGGCGGCCGAGGAGTTCGGTGCCGATGCCGCGCTGCTGCCAGTCGTCCTCGACGAGCAGGGCGACCTCGGTCTCGTCGCCGTCCCAGAGCAGATGGCCGAGCGCGACGATCCGGCCGGAGGCGCTCTCGGCCGCGAGTGTCCGGCCGAACCGGGGGCTGAGCAGGTGGTTCAGATAGCGGTCCGCGTCGCCGACGGGACCGTGGTACCGCAGGCCCAGGGTCCGCTTCGAGCAGCGCTCGTGCATCGCCTTGGCGGCCGCCACGTCGCGGGGGTCGGCACGGCGCACCGTGATGTCGGGCCCCTCGGCCAGCGTCAGGACGTCCCGGCCGCGCGGCACCCGCGGGCCGAGCCGGGCGTCGAGCTCGACCAGGGCGCGGGCCCGGGCGAACTCGGTGGGCGTGAACGGCAGATACGGCCGCTCCACCGCGATCACCCCGCCCGACGGGTCACGCAGCCGCATTGTCGTACCTTCCAGGACTCCCTCGACCGGGGCGTCGGAGGCACTACCGGCCTTCCGGCCGCCGCCGACGGGCGAGACGGCGGGCAGCGACCTGATGGTGCAGCGGCCCAGCAACTGGCGCAGGGCGAGCGGGAGTTCGGCGGCGTCCAGGGCGGTACGGGTGGCGAGCGAGAGCACCCGGGTGGGGGCGTCGACCAGGTCGTGGGCGTCGGCCCGCTCGATCCAGGTGCCCGAGCCGCCCGCCCCGGCGACGGCCCGGCTCAGCTCCGCGGTGGCGCGGTCGGCCGGGGCCCGCAGCAGGAACTCGTCGACCGTGCCGGTGGCGAGCGGGTGGGTCTGGAGGCTCAGGATGTCGACCCGCAGGTCCGCCAGGACCCTGCACAGGGCGGCCAGCGACCCCGGCTCGTCGCGCACGGTGGTCCGCATCCGCCACAGCGTGGTCGCGGTCGTGGCCGTGGATGTCTCTGTCGCCTCTGTCGCCTCTGTTGCCTCAGTGGTTTCCGGCGCCTCCGCCGTCGTGGGCGGGGTGCCGGTATCGCCGCTCGGCGGTGCGTGGCTGTGGCGCCGTGCCCACCAGGTGTGCAGGCCCACCGTGACGAGCAGGACCACGGCCGAGACGGTCAGGGCGGTCGGTCCGTCCGGTCCGCGTACGACCATCTTGGCGACGGTGTCCGCGACCACCACCGCCGTGAACATCGCGGCGAGCTCGACGAGGTCGCGGCGCCAGTGGTGGTGGGTACGGCGGGCACGCTTGGCAGTTGTCACATCTGTCATGACTGCACTCTGACCGACCGGTGTTGCGTGATCACCAACGCTTTGTGACCGATCGGTTAAGTGTGCTTCTGTCTGATTTGTTTAACCCTGTCCTACGTGGCGTTGTTCAACCCTGTCCTACGCGTCCGGGCTGAAGGACCTTGGTGAAGAGGATCCCGCCCTCCTCGCGCAGCCGTACCGTCAACTCGCCGCTCTCGCCGTCGATTTCGACCTCACCGAAGTACTGCGGGGACTCCATCGGCGACACATTGGCCCGGTCCGGCGCCTTCACGAACTCCTGCTTCGGACCGAACGTTCCGTCCAGCTTCAGGGCCGGGAAGCCGCCCGCCGCGAGCGGCCCGGAGACGAACTCCCAGAACGGTGCGAAGTCCTGGAACGCGGCCCGCGACGGGTCGTAGTGCTGCGCCGACGTGTAGTGCACATCGGCCGTCAGCCACAGCGTTCCGGTGATCCGCTCCCGCTTGATGTGCCGAAGCAGCTCGGCGAGCTGGAGCTCCCGGCCGAGCGGCGCCCCCGGCTCGCCCTGCGCGACGGCCTCGAAGTTCTCCTTGCCGTCCGGTACGACCAGGCCGAGCGGCATGTCGGAGGCGATCACCTTCCACACCGCGCGCGATCGGGACAACTCGCGCTTCAGCCAGTCCAGTTGCTCGCGGCCGAGGATGCCCACCGGGTCGTCGGTCTGCCGGCCGGGGGAATTGGCGTTCCGGTACGTGCGCATGTCCAGGACGAAGACGTCGAGCAGCGGGCCGTGCCGGAGCGCCCGGTACACGCGGCCCTCGCGGTCGCCCGTGGGCAGCGTGGAGATCGGGAAGTACTCGGAGAACGCCCGCACGGAGCGGCGCGCGAGTACGTCGACGTCCTTCTCGGTGTAGCGGTCGTCGTCCAGGATCTGGCCGGGGTACCAGTTGTTCCGCACCTCGTGGTCGTCCCACTGGATGATCGACGGCACCTGGGCGTTGAAGCGGCGCAGGTTCTCGTCGAGCAGGTTGTAGCGGAAGTTGCCGCGGAACTCGGCGAGGGTCTCGGCGACCTTGGACTTCTCCTCGGTCGTGATGTTCCGCCACACCCGCCCGTCCGGCAGCGTCACCTGCTCCGTGATCGGGCCGTCCGCGTACACGGTGTCGCCGCTGCACAGGAAGAAGTCCGGGTCCAGGCGGCGCATCTCCTCGAAGACCCGGTAGCCGCCGCGGTCCGGGTTGATGCCCCAGCCCTGGCCCGCGATGTCCCCGGACCACACGAACCGCACGCCGTCGCCGCGTCTCTCCGGAGCCGTGCGGAACGTGCCGGTGATCGCTTCGCTCGTACGCCTCGGATCGTCCGGATCCGCGAGCCTTACCCGGTAGTGCACCTGCTCCCCGGCGGGAAGACCGCGCAGCCGGGTGGTGCCGGTGAAGTCGGTGCCGGGCCCGAGGAGCGGCCCCCACACGGGGGTGGCGTTGCGGAACGACTCGGTGGCCGAGGTCTCCACGAGCATCCGAGCGGGCCGGTCGGAGCGCACCCACACCAGGCCGGAGTGCGCCGTCACATCACCGGCCTGCACCCCCCACGCGGCCTGCGGCCGCCCCGACACGGAGAGCGCGGGCGCCGCGCCGCCGAGCGCGGGCAGGGCGAACCCCGCGGACGCGACGGCCGCGCCGCGCAGCACGGAGCGGCGGCCGGGGAGCCGGTTCGGCAGACCTGCTGACATTCGATGCGCCTCCAGTGACGGGTCCGATGGGGTCATATCTACGCGCGTGCGGCGGCGCAGATGCGAACCCCAAGTGAACAACTCCGTGGGGTGGGAAGGGAACCCGGACGTGCGTGGCGCCGGTGCGGCGTTTGGGGGCTCCGCCCCCGGACCCCGCTCCTCGAACGCCGGAGGGGCTTGAGCCGGAGGGGCTCAAGAGCGCGCCAACAGCCCCACCGCCTCCCGCAACCGCGCCGCAGGCAACTGCGCATAGCCCAGGACCAGGCGGACACGCCCATCCCCCGCCGCCGACCCGTACGCCGACAGCGGCCGCACCACGACCCCCGCCTCCGCCGCCCGCTTCACGAAGACGTCCTGCGGCCCGTACCGCGCGGGCAGCTCCGCGATCACATGCAGCCCCGCCGCGATCCCCGACACGGCCGCGCCTGGGAACCTCTCGTGCAGCGCCGCCACGAGCGCGTCCCGCCGCTCCCGGTAGGCGCGCTGGCAGCGCCGCAACTGCCGGTCGTACCCGCCCTGTTCGACCAGGCGGGCGAAGGCGGCCTGATCGAGCACCGGGTTGCCGAGGTCGAGCAGCCGCTTCCGCGCGACCACCTCGTCGAGCAGCGCCTCCGGCACCACGAGCCAGCCGAGGCGCAGCCCGGGCGCGAGCGACTTGCTGACCGACCCCGCGTACGCGACCCGCTCGGGGTCGAGACCTTGCAGCGCACCCACCGGGGCGCGGTCGTAACGGAAGTCGCCGTCGTAGTCGTCCTCGATCACCAGGCCGTCCACCGACCGCGCCCAGTCGAGGAGTTCGGCCCGGCGCCGCGCCGAGTACGCAAGGCCGGAGGGGAACTGGTGCGCCGGTGTCGTCACCACCGCTCGCGCCGATCCCTCGTACAGCGGGCCGAGGGTGAGGCCCTCGTCGTCCAGGGGTACGCGCACCGATGCCAGGCCGGTCGAGGCGAGCAGCTGCGCGTGCTCGGGGCTGCCGGGGTCCTCGAAGGCGACGGCACGCTCGCCGCGCGCGTGCAGTACGAAACCGAGCAGCGCCATCGCTTGGGACACGCCCGAACACACCACGATCCGCTCCGGGTCCGCGACCACGCCCCGGCGCCGGGTGAGGAGTTCGGCCAGGGCGGTACGCAACCGGGGCAGGCCGCGCGGGTCCGGGTAACCGAGCCCGTGGTGCGGCAGCTCCGCGAGGACGGCACGCTGTGCGGCGGCCCATGCCGCGCGCGGGAACAGGGCGAGATCCGGCAGGCCCGGGAGGAGGTCGAGGCGGGGGCCCGCGGGCCGCGGGGCCAGGTCACGGGCCCGGGGTGCGGCCGCCCGCGCGGCACCGCTCACCCAGGTGCCCGCGCCCCGGGCCGACCGCAGATAGCCCTCCGCGGTCAACTGCTCGTACGCCTCGGTCACCAGACCCCGCGAGACGCCCAGGTCGGCGGCGAGGGCGCGGCTCGCGGGCAGCCGCGTGCCCGGCGCGAGCCGCCCCGAGCGGACCGCGTCCCGCAGCGCCGCGCACAGCGCGCGCCCGCGCGAGCGTGCGGGCGCGGCCGCCGCGGGCAGCAACAACTCCCAGGCGGCGGACCACGCTTGGGCACCGCCGCTCTCCGTACTCGTGTCTGTCGTTACCGGGGCTACGGGCGCTTCCGATGCTCCCGGCATGCCCCCTGCTTCTGGCGCTCGCGGTACTCGGCGTGCTTCCGACGCCCCGGGCATTCCCCGTGCTTTCGGCGCTCGCGGTACTCGGCGTGCATCCGGTTCTGCCGGGACTCCCCGTGCATCCGGTAGTCCCCGTGCATCCGGTTCTGCCGGTTCTCCCCGTACACCCCGTACACCCCGTACTGCCCGTGCTTCTGGTCCGCTGCTGCTCAACACGCCCCCCGGTCCTGCCCGGACCTAGGGCCCGTCTCCCCGATCTTCGCGGGCCCGCGACGCCTGGCACGGCACCTCGCCGCACGGCCGGATCACCCACGTACGCCCAGTACGAGGGCGATCCGGCCGCACACCGACCGATACACCGATGCACCGCACCAACTGCATCCATCAGCCGCTGCGCGGCGGGCGCGGGCAGATCCACGAAGACCGGGGAGACGGGGCCTGGCCCCCGATTGCTGTCGGCTCGCGCCCCAACGTAGCCGGGTCCCGAGGTTGCCGGGCCCCGTACGGTCAGGTCGCCGTGGACCTCGCGTCCGCGCGGGCCGAGGTCAGGCGGCCTGGCGGCCCTGTTCCGTGCGGATGGCCGCCGCCCACTCCACGACGAGGTTCTCGTACGCCTTGCGCTGCTCCGCGGAGAGGCGGCCCTGAGCACGGCTCCAGAGCGCACGTATGTCCGCATTGACCGATGCGGCGGGCCGCTGCGGTCGTCGGGGCGCTGGAATCCTTGCCATGTTCGCCAGCGTAGGGGCAGCCACTGTCAGCCGGGCGTAAAAGTGATGTCGGTGATCTCACGGACGGAGGCGGACAACCGACGCGCAGAGGGCGTCGCAGCCCGATTTCCAGCGCCGCACGGAACCTCCCGGGCGCGCGCCGCACGGCCCGCGCCCGGCGGTCAGTGAGACGATTCACAGCCTCGTCCACGGGGCGGACGCCCCGGAGAGTGGCCCCCGCCACAGCCTGGCACCCAAGCCCGGCACCCTCAGGGAATTGGTCCCCGATACAGCCCCCGATGTGGACCTCTGACGGGGCCGCGCCCGCGCCTAGCGTCGGCCGCATGATCACGTCCTCCGCACGCGGCGCCCTGCTCGCCGCCCTGGCCTGCTGCCTCGTCGGCGGCTCCTTCACCGCGAACAGCGTCCTCGTCGACTACCCGCACGGAGGTGGCCAGTTCCTCCGCTACGGATGCGCCGCCGTGCTGCTCCTGCCGCTGCTCGGCCGCGGCGGCACCCGGCCGCTGCGCCGTCTCGGCCGCCGCGCGTGGGGGCGGCTCGCGCTGCTCGCGGCCGTCGGTATGGTCGGCTTCAACCTGGCGATCCTGGCGGCCGAGCGCACCGCGGAACCGGCTGTACCGGGTGTTTTCGTCGGCTGCGCGCCGGTCGTCGTGGCCGTCCTGGTGCCGCTCCTGGACGGTCGTAGACCCGCGCGGACCGTGCTGCACGGCGCGCTGCTCGTGGCGGCCGGGGCCTGGGTGGTGCAGGGGTGGGGGAGTACGGACGCGGCCGGGATCGCGTTCTCGGTGGGCGCGCTCGTCGGCGAGGTCGGCTTCGCGGTGCTTGCCGTGCCGGTGCTGCGGCCGCTGGGACCGAAGCTCCTGTCCGCCACCGTGTGCGCGCTCGCGGCCGTCGAGTCCGCGGTGGCGGGGCTTGTCATGGACGGCGCGGGGTGGCTGCGCACGCCGACGGTGGCCGAGGCGGGCGCGCTGGTCTGGCAGTCGGCGGTGGTCACCGTCGTCGGCTTCGTCTGCTGGTACGCGGGCATCCAGCGGATCGGCGCCGAGCGCGCCACGCTCTTCTCCGGCCTCATCCCGGTGGCAGCCGCCGCCACCGCGCCACTCGTCGGCACCGGTTCGTACGGCGCGGCACAGGCGGCGGGCAGCGCCCTGGTGGGGCTAGGAGTCGCCCTCGGCTCGGGCGTGCTGCGGATGCGTACGCCACAGTGGAGGCGTACCCCAACGGCGCACGCCCGCACGTCACTTGGAGCCGTCGAGGAGCACGCGTGCGACGAGGGCCGGGTCGTCGCTCATGGGAACGTGACCGCACGCCGGAAGGCGCACGAGCCGGGCCCCCGGAATGGTGTGCTTGGCGCGGACGCCCTGGCGGCGCAGGAGCAGCCGGTCACGAGTGCCCCAGGCGATGGTGACCGGCACGTCGGGGACGTCGTCCCGGAAGAGCACCCGGCGCCCGGCCGCCAGGGTCTCGTCGAACCCGATGGCGTCCCGCAGGGCCAGCGTCTCGGCGACCACCGCCTCCGGTGAACGGCGCCCCGGTCGGGCGTAGATGGTGCTGGTGAGCGCGAACCGCCCGGCCGCGGAACGCGAAAGCCGCTCCACCACCGGCACCGGAAGCAGCCGTGCGCCCTGCCGCATCGCGAGCAGCGTGCCGAAGGCATAGCGCCGCTCGGCCTCGCTCCAGAAGCCGCCCGGGGACAGCGCCGTCACCGAACGCACCAGCCTCTGCCGCCCCAGCTCCAGGGCGAGCAGCCCGCCGAGGGAGTTGCCCGCCACGTGCGGGGTGTCGATGCCGAGCGTGGCGAAGAGCTGGCTCAGGGTGGGCACCACCGTCTCCAGGTTGTACGGCGTCCCCTCGGGCAGCCCCGCCGACTTCCCGAAGCCCGGCAGGTCGATCGCCGTCACGTCGCGCTCGGCGGCCAGGATGTCGAACACCGGGTCCCACGCCTGGAGGTGGTGGCCGATGCCGTGCAGCAGGACCAACGGCTCGCCGACGCCCGCCCGGCGGTACGAGACGGACACGGGCCGAGGCCCACGCGAGGTGTCGAGGGTGACGGAGACGGTGGCGGACATGCTGCTCCTCGTAAGGGCGGGCGGCGCCTGGCGCGCGTCAAGGGTTGTGGTCGGTAGACAGTGTGTCAGCAACAACTACCCTTCGGCGGCGCCTGGTTCAAGACCGCCCGCGCGTCGCACCCTTGGTCGCACCCTCCGTCCGCCGTCCGTACACGCTCTTGGCGTACGTCTGTGACCACCGGGTTTCCTGCGCCGTACGCCACACGCTGTCCCGCTGGACAGCCCCGGGGCGGCCAACTTGGATAGGAGCGTGGCCACCACTGACGCAGCGACAGATGAATTCGAGGAACACCGCCCCATCCTTCAGGGCGTCGCCTACCGCATGCTCGGCCGCTTCGCCGACGCGGAGGATGTCGTGCAGGAGGCGTGGCTGCGCTGGGCGGGCGCGGACCGCGGAGAGGTGAAGGAGCCGCGCGCCTATCTCGTCCGGATCACCACCCGGCTCGCCATCGACCGGCTGCGCCAGGCGCAGTCCCGGCGGGAGACATACGTAGGGCCGTGGCTGCCCGAGCCGGTCGTGACCGACTTCGGCCCGGAGGTGCCCGACACCGCGGAGCGCGCGGTGCTCGCCGACACGGTCTCCCTCGCCGTCCTGGTCGTCCTGGAGTCCCTGTCGCCCCTGGAGCGGGCGGTGTTCGTGCTGCGCGAGGCGTTCGGCTTCCCGTTCGCGCAGATCGCGACGGTCCTCGACCGCACCGAGGCCGCCGTGCGCCAACTCGCGGGCCGCGCCCGCAAACACGTCGACGAGCGCCGCCCGCGCTACGACGTCGACCCCGCCGAGCGCCGCGACCTCACCGAGCGGTTCCTGGCCGCGGCCACGGGCGGCGACCTCGACGGACTGCTCGCGCTGCTCGCACCCGACGCCCGCCTCGTCGGCGACAGTGGCGGCAAGGCCAAGGCGCCGCTACGCGTCCTGGAGTCCGCCGACCACGTGGGCCGCTTCCTCGTCGGCGTCGCGGGCCGCCCCGTCCCCGACATGTCCTACCGGCTCGTCGAGGTCAACGGCGCCCCCGGGCTGCTCGTGCTCTCCGGCGGCAAGCCGGACACGGTCTTGCAGGTGGAGGTCGTCGACGGCCAGATCCAGTGCGTCTATGTCCTGCGAAACCCGGACAAGCTGACGGCACTGACCGCCCTGGCCGACTGAGACGCTCCCTGACGCAACGCCCCCACAGAGCCCTCGCTCCCCACGCAGCCCCCGCCCCCACGGAGCCCCCGCCCGCACGGACGGGGGCTCTTGCGCGCCTGAACCCGCGCGCCCGTGCGCCCTGTAACGGAGTCCGGATTGGTCTTGACCAAGGGTAGGGGCGGGCCTATCGTCGCTGAGATAGGCAGGAACCTTTAATAAACAAGGGCACGTAAAAGGCCGCGCAGACACGGCGATTGCGGACGACAGGGGGAGGCGCGGTGGGGACCACGCAGCTCGAAACGGTGCCGGAGCCCAAGTACTGGCACCTCAAGACCGTGCTCGGCGAAGCGCTCGACTCCGAGTTCGCCGTCGGGGAGATCCTGCCCAACGAACGCGAGCTGGCCGCCCGCTTCGGCGTGGCCCGCGCGACGCTCCGCCAGGCGCTCGAACAGCTCGAGCTGGAAGGCCGGTTGCAGCGCCGCCGCGGCGTCGGCACCACCGTCGCACCGCCCCGCATGGGCGTCCCCGTCGGCTCGACCCTCCTCGGCCGGCCCACCGCGGCCGACGACGAGTGGCAGCCCGTGGACTGCGCCCCGGCCACCCCGCCCGCCGCGGTCGCCCGACTGCTCGACGCGGGCGGCGACACCACGGTGCACACCGTCCGCCGAGTCCGCGTCAACGGCGGCCAGCCCGTCGCCGCCGAGCTCCTCTACGTCCCCGAACGCTCCGTGCCCGACCGCACCGCCATCGACGCCCCCGCCGGGCCCACCCGCGCCCGAGCCGTACTGCGCGAACTTCAGCGCCTCGGCCTCGACGGCGAGGACCGCGCGGTCGAACTCGGCTCGGCCCGCGCCGACGACGCGAAGCGCCTGGACCGGCTGCCCGGCGCCCCTGTTCTCGTGGTGACGACGCGGTACTTCTCGCGGGGGCGTACGGCGGCGGTGTCGGTGGCGACGTATCGGGCGGATACGTGTCGGCTTACGTTCGGGGACGCGGCGTAACGACGAGCTCGTACGGCAACAACCAGCCCGTCCGGCGTTTGAGGACGAGCGCGTTCAGCGCGATGAAGGCGGGGTCCGGGGGCCGCAGGCCCCCAGTTTCGGGACGGGGCGGGGTAGGGGAGCAAAGCCCGCCGCAGGCGCCAAGATCCGCCGGACAGGCTCTAGCGGCGAGCGGTAACCGTTCCCTCCACCGCAAACAGCTCCTCCTCCACATGATCAAGAGCCAGCCGCAGCGCCCCCACCCCGATCGCCGACTCCCCGAGCTCCGAGAGCGCCACGCGAGGCGGCCGCAGGCAATAGCGGGCCAACTCCCGCCGCAGCGGCTCCAGTACGCCGTCGAGCCCGGCCGCCCAGCCGCCGATCACCACCAGCTCCGGGTCCAGGGCGAGGACGAGCGCGGCCACGTCGTGCGTCAGGCGCCGGATGAATCGGCCCACGGCCGCCTCGGCCCGCTCGTCGCCCTCGCGGGCGAGCGCGAACACCTCGGTCACGGCCTGCTCGTCCAGCGGGTGCAGCGGCTCCCCGGTCGTCGAAAGCAGCGACTCCGGCGTGACCTCGCGGCCGAGCAGATGCAGCGCCCCGATCTCGCCCGCAGCGCCCCCGTACCCCCGGTGCAAGCGCCCGCCGATCAGCGACCCGGCGCCCGGACTCAGGCCCGCCAGGACGAACACCACATCGTCGGAGTCGGTGGCCGCGCCCTTCCAATGCTCCGCGACGGCCGCCGTGTTGGCGTCGTTCTCCACCAGGACCGGGCACTTGAACGAGCGGCGCAGCCGGTCGCCGAGGGCGAGCCCGGTCCAGCCGGGCAGCGCCGTGCCCAGGCGCACCGTGCCGTCCGCCGCCACGATGCCGGGGCTGCCCACCCCGACGGCGCGCAGTGAGCCACGGGCCACCCCGGCCCGGCGCAGCACCTCGGCGACGGTGCCGCGCAGCCGCTCCAGGCGCTCGTCCGCGGACGCCGTCGCGGACACCTCACGGTGCAGCCCGTCGAGGACCCGGCCGTCCAGGTCGGAGAGGACGGCGGCCACCCGGTGCGGCCCGATCTCCAGGCCGAGCAGATGCCCCGCCTCGGCACGGAACCGGAACCGCTTCGCGGGGCGCCCCTGCCGCCGGGCCACGCCCTCCTCGGCGGCCGACTCCACCACGAGCCCCGCGGCGACCAGGCCCTCGACGACGCCCTCGACCGTCGGCCGGGACAGGCCGGTGACCCGGGTGATCTCGGTCAGCGTGGCGGAATCGACGCCGCGCAGCGCGTGCAGGACCACCGCCGAATTGATCCGCCGCAGCAGCGAGGGATCCCCGCCGGTCAACCGCCCCAACGTCCGTCCTCCCAGCTAGACCCTGTCGATGGCGTGTGTGGGGCGGATCGTACCCCTTGCTCCGGCGACCGCACCCGGCGCTCTCGCGCCACCGCACCCGGCCCGATCCGCACGTGCCCCGGCTGTGGGGTGGCTCAGGCCGGTGACACGAACCCCGACTCGTACGCCGCGATCACCGCCTGCGTACGGTCCCGCGCGCCCAACTTCGCCAGTACGGCACTGACATGGGACTTGACCGTCTCGGTGCCCACCACGAGCTGCGCCGCGATCTCCGCGTTCGACAGGCCGCGCGCCATCAGCCGCAGCACCGCCGACTCCCGCTCGGTCAGCCCCGCCCGGTCCAGGGCGTCGCGCGCCTGCGGATTGCCGTACGCCGTCCCGTACGAGTCCGCCAGGGACCGCACCGCGGCAGGGAACAGCAGCGACTCGCCCTCGGCGACGAGGCGTACCGCGTGCACGATCTCCGCGGGCCGGGACCGCTTGAGGAGAAACCCGTCGGCGCCGGCGCGCAGCGCCTCGTAGACGTACTCGTCGTTCTCGAACGTCGTGATCACGACGATCTTCGGCGGCTGAGGCACCGTGCGGAGCACCGCGCGGGTGGCCTCGATGCCGTCCATGAGCGGCATCCGTACGTCCATGGCGACGACGTCCGGGCGCAGTTGGCGCACCAAGGGGATCACGGACGCCCCGTCGGCCGCCTCGCCCACCACCTCGATATCGGGCTGCGCTTCCAGGACGGCCCGCAGGCCCGCGCGTACGAGGGGTTCATCGTCGACGAGGAGGACAGTGACCGGCACGAGCAGCAAGCCTAGACAGTCAGGCCCTCCGGTGTTCGGGGAGGGGCAGTTCGGCCCACACCCGCCACTGCCCGTCGCACGCTCCCGTCCGCGCCGTACCGCCGAGCAGCGCCACCCGCTCACGGATCCCGCGCAGACCACTGCCGCCTCCGCCGCCACGCTGCGGTGCCCCCGCAAGGGGATTGGTCAGCTCCAGCTCCAGGCAGCGGTCCGTGACGGCGATACGGACGCGTACCTCCGCGCCCGCCGCGTGCCGCAGCACATTGGTGAGGGACTCCTGGAGGATGCGGTACCCCTCGCGGGTCACCGGGCCCGGCAGCCGCTCCACCGGGCCGGTCACCTCCGCGTCGACCTTCGCGCCGGACGAGCGGGCCGAGTCGAGCAGCCGTTCCGCGTCCGCGAGGGTCGGGCGCCCGCTCGCCGGTGGCCGGTCCTCGCGCAGCACCCGCAGGACCCGCTCCAGGTCCTCCAGGGCCGTACGGCCGGTCTCCTCGATGGCGCCCAGGGCCCGGTCGGTGAACTCCGCGTCCCCCGCGGCCCGCGCCGCGCCCGCCTGCACCACCGCCACGGTCAGCGCGTGGCCGATGGAGTCGTGCAGTTCGCGGGCGATCCGGGTGCGCTCGAGCAGCTGCTCCGTACGCTCCTCCAGGGCGGCCATCCGCTCGGCGGGCGACGGGCCGAGCAGCCGTACCGCAAGGACCGTGATCAGCTTCCCGCCGAGCACCACGGCCGCCGCGAGTACCACCAGGGGCAGCGGCGCGAGCAGCGCGTACGACCAGTGGTGACCCGGCAGCGCGACGAACGTGGCCGCGTCGGGTCGCCCGCCCGCCGCCTGCGCGACCAGGTCGACGGTGAGCATCGGCAACTGCGCGGACAGCAGCGCGACCGACGAGCCCAGGCCCAGGCGGGCCAGCAGCCAGACGACGGTCCGGCCCCGGTCGGACCAGGACGCGGACGGCGCCGCCGCGATCGCCTCACCGCTCTGATCCCGGACCTCGGACCGCCCGGAGGGAAACAGCAGAAACCGCGCCTGCGTCCCTTCCGAAAGCCGCACCCACGGCACAAGCCCCGCCGCGGCCACAAGCAGCACCGGCACCCACAGCATGCGCAGGCCCGGAAAGACGAACTGCCACAGGCCGATGATCACGATCGCGATCCACAGGTGCAGCCACCGGGTGTACGTCACCGCACGCGTCAGGGGACGCAGCAGACGCCGGGGCCGTGGCAGGTGCCGCAGGGGCGACGGGATGCGCATGCCGTTCATCGTGCCAGCGGCCGCCGTCGCCCCGGCTCCCCCGCAGGAGGGAGAAGGAAGCCACCCACGGGGGAGGGAAGCCCCCTCCGGTCCGGCCAGGCTGTCCCCATGACCAGCATCGACGTCCTCGAACTCACCAAGGAGTACGGCACGACCCGCGCCGTGGACGAGCTCACCTTCCGCGTCGAGCCCGGCCGCGTCACCGGCTTCCTCGGGCCCAACGGCGCCGGCAAGTCCACCACCATGCGGCTCGTCCTCGGCCTCGACCGCCCCACCTCCGGCAGCGCTCTGCTCGGCGGCCGCGCCTACGCCACATACGACGAACCGCTGCGCCACGTCGGCGCGCTGCTCGACGCCGGGGCCGCGCACGGCTCGCGCACCGCCCGCGACCATCTCCTCGCGCTCGCCGCGAGCAACCGAGTCCCCGCCCGCAGGGTCGACGCCGTCCTCGAAGAGGCGGGCCTCGCCGACGTGGCCCGGCGCCGGGTCCGCACGTACTCGCTCGGCATGCGCCAGCGCCTCGGCATCGCTGCCGCGCTGCTCGGCGACCCGGCCGTCCTCATGCTCGACGAACCCTCCAACGGCCTCGACCCCGAGGGCATCATCTGGATCCGCGAGCTGATGCGGCGCCTCGCCCGCGAGGGCCGTACGGTCCTCGTCTCCAGCCATCTCATGAACGAGACCGCGTCGTTCGCGGACCACCTGGTCGTCCTCGGCCGCGGCCGACTGCTCGCGGACACGCCCATGCAGGACTTCATCGACGCGCAGGTACGCCCCCGGGTGCGGGTGCGCACCACCGACGACCGGGCTCTGCGCGGCCTGTTGGAGTCGCGCGGCTACGCGCCCGAGCGCGCCGCCGACGGGTCGTGGACCGTGCCCGACGCGCGCGTGGCGGACATCGGGCCGCTCGCCGCGGGCGCCGGGGTGCCGATCCTCGAACTGGCCGCCGAGGAAGCCACGTTGGAGGACGCCTATCTCGCGCTCACCGCCGACGAGACGCAGTACGCCGCCCGCCCCGCCGCCACCGCGGTGGCCGCCCGCCCCGAGAAAGGCTGACGCATGTCCGCACCCACCGCCGTGCTCCACTCCGAGTGGATCAAGGTCAAGTCGCTGCGCGGCACGGCCGGTTCCCTGCTCGCCGTCTTCCTCGTGACCGTCGGCATCACCGCTCTCGCCGTCGGCACCGTCGGCCAGGCCGAGGCCGACAACCCCGGCTTCGAAGCCGTCTTCGGCGCGTTCTACGCCCTCAACTTCGGCCAGATCGCGGCCATCGCGTTCGGTGCCACCGCGTTCTCCTCCGAGTATCTGAACGGCGCGCTGCGCGTCTCGCTCGCCGCCGTGCCCCGCAGGGGAGTGTTCTACGCCGCCAAAGTGACGGTCGTCGGGGCACTCGCGCTCGCCGTGGGCCTGGTCACCAGCTTTACGTCGTTCCTGCTCGGGCAGGCCTTCATGGGGCCGTACGCCATCGGCCTCGACGCCCCCGGCGCACTGCGGGCCTGCTTCGGCGCGGGCCTCTACCTGGCCCTGATGGCGCTGCTCGCGGCCGGACTCACGGCGGTCCTGCGCAGCGGCGTGGCGGTGCTCAGCATCCTCCTCCCGTTCGTCCTGATCGTGTCGTTCGTGGTCGGAGACGTGGCCGGGTCCGCGGCGGACTATCTGCCGGACCGCGCGGGCCAGCAGATCCTGCACGCCGACCCGGGCGACGGGCTCGGCCCGTGGACGGGGATCGGCGTCCTCGCGCTGTGGGCGGCGGCCGCCGTGCTCGCGGGCGGATGGCTGGTGCGGCGCAGGGACGTGTGACGGCCGAGAGCGGTCGCCCGCGCGGGCCCATTGTCAGTGCGGGCGGCTTTACTTGAGGCATGAGTGCACATCTCGCCGCCGTCACCCGACTGTGCTCCGAGGAGCCGTCCGGCCACCGGGTCGTCGAGCTGAGCCGCGCCGAGTTCTGGGACGACGACGGCACGGCACGGGCCGCGGCCGCGGAGCAGTACGAGGCGGAGCGCACCGCGCTGATACGGCTGCTCGCACCGCGATGGGGCGAGCCCCAGTGGATCGGCCTGCAAGGTGTGCGGATACGGGCGGGCGAGGGGGAATCGATACCGGAACCGTGGCTCGGCCTGAGCTGGATGACGCCGGATGTGTATCTGTGGCGGGCCGACGACCGCTGGCTCGCCGTGGGCGTCACACACGGGGACGGGGAGACGCTGCTGCGCTTAGTCGCGGTGGCGACGACGGTGGACCCGCCGTAGGGTCCGCTCCTTACGTACCCGGCACCGCATGCCGTGCGTCAACACCTCATGCCAAGATGGGTTCGTGAGTGAGCACAGCGGCCAGGTCGCACACAACGCCCGCGTCTGGAACTACTGGCTCGGCGGCAAGGACCATTACGCCGTCGACGAGCAGGTAGGCGACCGGGTCACCGCCATGTACCCGAGCATCGGCGAAGTCGCCCGCGCCGACCGCCGGTTCCTCGGCCGCGCGGTCCGCCACCTCGTGGGCGAGGCGGGCATGCGCCAGTTCCTGGACATCGGCACGGGCCTGCCCACCGCGGAGAACACCCACGAGGTCGCCCAGCGCATCGCCCCGGACGCCCGCGTCGTCTACGTCGACAACGACCCGATCGTCCTGGCCCACGCCCGCGCCCTGCTCACCGGCCACCCCCAGGGCGTCACCGCGTACATCGACGCCGACGCGCACGACCCGGACGCGATCCTCCGTACCGCCGCCGAGACCCTCGACTTCGAGCGCCCGGTCGCCGTGATGATGCTGGGCATCCTCAACTTCATCCTGGACACCGACGAGGCCCGCGCCATCGTCCGCCGCCTCATGGCCGCGGTGCCCTCCGGCAGCTATCTCGCCCTCACCCACCCCACCCTCGAACTGGGCGGCGAGGGCAACCGGGACGCGATGGCCTTCTGGAACAAGAACGCCAAGCCCCCGATCACCGCCCGCACCGGCGAGGAGATCGCCTCGTTCTTCGACGGCCTCGAACTCCTCGAGCCGGGCCTAGTCTCCTGCGCACGCTGGCGCGCCGGGGCGTACGACGACGCGACCCAGGTCGCCCAGTACGGCGCGGTGGCCCGCAAGCCGTAACAAACCGAGGCGCTTCGCGCCACCCCCTGGTTCAGTGCGACGAAGAGACCGCGGCGGAGCGCAGCCGCGCGTACTCCTCCGCCATCGTCTCGGCCGTCCAATGCGCGTTCAGGCCACTGGGGTTCGGCAACACCCAAACCGGCCGCCCCCCGACGAGCCGCTCCTGCGGCCCGATCCGGGCATGCCGCTCCCCGAACGCGGCGCGGTAGGCGGTGATGCCGACCACCGCGAGCCACCCGGGCCGAAGGCGGGCCACCTTCGCGTCGAGGATCCGGCCGCCCGCCACGTACTCCTCGGGCGCGAGCTCATCCGCCCGAGCCGTGGCCCGGGCCACCACATTCGTGATGCCGAGCCCATACGTCAGCAACTCGCCCTGCTCCGCGGGCGCGAGCCGCCGCGGCGTGAACCCCGACAGATGGAGCACCGGCCAGAACCGGTTGCCCGGCCGGGCGAAGTGGTGCCCCGTGAACGCGGTCATCAGGCTCGGGTTGATCCCGCAGAACAGCACACGCAGACGGCCCGCGGTCACGTCGGGAACGACGCGATCGCGGGCGGCCTCCAGCTCCTCGCGGGAGTAGCGACGGGTGCGGGTCAGAGGATCGCTCCCGGTGCGTACCCCGCGGCCTCCGGGTGCTGCTTCACGATCTCCTCGATCCGGCCCACGACCGTCGCCACCTGGTCGGCGGCCGCGCCGGTGAAGGAGAGCTTGTCGGCCATCAGGGCGTCGAGCTCCGCACGGTCCAGCGGAATGCGCTCGTCCGCGGCCAGCTTGTCGAGGAGCTCATTGCGCTCGGCACCCTGCTCGCGCATCGCGAGCGCGGACGCCACCGCGTTCTCCTTGATCGCCTCGTGTGCGATCTCCCGGCCCACACCGCCGCGCACCGCGCCCATCAGCACCTTGGTGGTGGCGAGGAACGGCAGGTAACGGTCCAGCTCGCGAGCGACCACGGCCGGGAACGCGCCGAACTCGTCGAGCACCGTCAGGAACGTCTCCAGGAGACCGTCGAGCGCGAAGAACGCGTCGGGCAGCGCGACCCGGCGTACCACCGAGCAGGACACGTCGCCCTCGTTCCACTGGTCACCCGCCAGCTCGCCGGTCATCGACGCGTACCCGCGCAGGATCACCATGAGGCCGTTGACGCGCTCGCAGGAGCGGGTGTTCATCTTGTGCGGCATCGCCGAGGAGCCGACCTGGCCCGGCTTGAAGCCCTCGGTGACCAGCTCGTGCCCGGCCATCAGACGGATCGTCTTGGCGAGCGAGGACGGCGCGCCCGCCAGCTGCACGAGCGCCGTGACGACCTCGTAGTCGAGGGAGCGCGGGTAGACCTGGCCGACGGAGGTGAAGGCCTGGGCGAAGCCCAGGTGCCCGGCGATCCGGCGCTCCAGGTCGGCCAGCTTCCCGGCGTCGCCGCCGAGCAGGTCGAGCATGTCCTGGGCGGTGCCCACCGGGCCCTTGATGCCGCGCAGCGGGTAGCGGGAGAGCAGCTCCTCGATCCGGCCGTAGGCCACCAGGAGCTCGTCGGCGGCGGTCGCGAACCGCTTGCCGAGGGTGGTGGCCTGCGCGGCCACGTTGTGCGAGCGCCCGGCCATGACCAGCTCGCCGTACTCGCCCGCGAGCTTGCCCAGGCGGGCCAGGACGGCGACCGTGCGGTCCCGCATCAGCTCGAGGGAGCGGCGGACCTGCAGCTGCTCGACGTTCTCCGTGAGGTCACGGGAGGTCATGCCCTTGTGGACCTGCTCGTGTCCGGCGAGGGCGTTGAACTCCTCGATGCGGGCCTTCACATCGTGCCGCGTGACCTTCTCGCGCTCCGCGATCGAGGCGAGGTCGACCTGGTCGAGGACGCGCTCGTAGTCGGCGAGCGCGGCGTCCGGCACCTCGATCCCGAGGTCCTTCTGGGCGCGCAGGACGGCGAGCCAGAGCCGGCGCTCCAGCTTCACCTTCTCCTCGGGGGACCAGAGGGTGGCGAGCTCGGCGGAGGCGTAGCGGCCGGCGAGGACATTGGGGATGCGAGGCTTTGCAGTCACAGTCGGCCAGTTTACTTGTGCTTTCCGCAGGCCAGTGCCCGCGTCCCGGTTGTCGGAACGTACGAGAGCGCGCGGGGCACCGCGAGGCTACGACTCGACCCGGCGCCAGCCCGTGACCGGTCCCGGACGGGCGTCGTCGACCGGCGTGATCCAGAACGCCCGGCCGTTGGCCGCGTCGAAATGCGCCCCACTCCGGCCGTCCCCGGAGGAACGGCCGGTCAGACGGCGGCCGATCCACGGCACCAGGTGCTCCCGCGCGAACCGCGCGTCGGCCAGGCGCCGCGCCGCCCAGCCGGGGCGCGCCGCGGGCGGCAGCGTGGCCCGCCAGTCCTCCGCGGCCGGGTACCCGAGCCGCTGCCAGACCGCCTCGGCGACCCGGCGGTGCCCCTCGGCCGTCAGATGCAGCCGGTCGACGTCCCAGAGCCGCTGGTCTCCGAGGACGGCGGCGCCGTACAGGTCGACGACGACGGCCCCATGCCGCTCCGCGAGCTCGTCGACGTACCCGAAGAGCTCCTCCATGCGCGGCCGGAACCGTTCGAGGACCGGGCCGTGCCGCCCCGGGCTGCGCATCAGGACGAGCTGCTTGCAGGAGGGCGCGAGCTTCTCCACGGCCTGCGTGAGCAGGGCCCGTACCCGGCCCAGGTCGCACTGCGGCCGGAGCGTGTCGTTCAGGCCGCCCACCAGCGTGACGACATCGGCCTTGAGCGCGGCCGCCGCGTCCGCCTGCTCCGCGGCGATCTGCCCGATCAGCTTGCCGCGCACGGCCAGGTTCGCGTACCGGAAGCCGGGCGTCGCGGCGGCCATCCGGGCCGCGAGCAGATCGGCCCAGCCGCGGTAGGAGCCGTCGGGCCCGCGGTCCGACATGCCCTCGGTGAACGAGTCGCCGACCGCGACGAGACTGGTGTAGCTGACATTCATCTCCATGGCGGAACGGATGCTATCGGGCGGCCCGTGCGCGCTCCGTGCCGGTACGCAGTGTCCCCTGACGTACACGGAAATCAGCTGCGAGAGCCGTCGCCGCGATGGCACCCTGCGCGGATGACCACCCACTACCACGTCTGTTTCGTCGTGCCCGAACTCGAGCCCGCCATGCGGGACTTCAGCAACGCGGCCGGAGTCGAATGGCGCGAGCCGAGGACGCACCGGCTCGGCGACTGGGAGTACCGGCTCACCTTCAGCGCGGGCGGCCCACCCTTCATCGAACTGATCCAGGGCCCGCCAGGAAGCCCCTGGGACGCGTCGGCGGGCGCCCGCTTCGACCACCTGGGCTTCTGGACCAGCTCCCTGGAGGATGGAGCCGCGCGCCTCGAACGGCACGGGCTGCCGCAGGAGTTCAGCGGTTGCCCGTACGGGAGGGCGTTCGCGTACCACCGGATGGAGTCGATCGGGGCGCGGGTCGAACTGCTTGACGCGTCGTTGCAGCCGGGGTTCTTGGACCTGTGGCACCCCGGGGGCTCGGAGATGCCCGTGATCGACGAGAGGGCGTTGGGCTAGGGGTCGTCCTCAAACGCCGGACGGGCTGATAGGGGCCACCCGACACGCCGCCCTAGGCTCCCTCGAACCGCCCTCCGCCCCAGGCCCCCTCGAACCGGCCCTCCGCCATCCACACCCGCTTCCCGTCAAAGCGGTCGAGGAGCCTGCGATCGTGGGAGACGACGATCAGCGTGCCCGGGTACGCCGCCAGCGCCTCCTCCAACTCCTCGGCCAGCGCGGGCGAGACGTGGTTCGTCGGCTCGTCGAGGAGCAGCAGGTCCGCCGGGCGGGACACCAGACGGGCCAGGGCGAGGCGCTGGCGCTGGCCGACCGAGAGCCCGCTGACCGCGACCGTCAGGTCCTCCTCGCGGAACAGGCCGAGGGCGAGCAGCGCCTCCGCGTGGTCCTCGGGGAGACCGCCGAGCCCGGCGGCGAACGCGTCGAGCAGTGGGAGCGGCGAGCCGCCGAAGGGGACCTCCTGCGGCAGGTGGCCGACCTGTGCGGGACGGGTCACCTCGCCGCGGTCCGGGGCGAGTTCGCCCGCGAGGACCGCGAGCAGGGTCGACTTGCCCGCGCCGTTCGGGCCGGTGACCAGGAGCCGGGCGCCGGGTTCGAGGCGCAGGTGGTCCACCGAGAGGCGCCCGTTCACCTCGACGTCCGTCAACTCCACCGGTTCCACGAGGGGTTCGCCGGTTTCCGGGTCGAGCGGCGCGGTCGGGACCGGGACCGTCGCGCGGAAGCGGAGCGGGTCCGGCGGTCGTGGCACCGGTTCCGCGTGCAGCCTGCGCAGCCGCTCACGGGCCTGGCGTACGACCCCGGAGACCTGGCTCTCGACCGAGCGTTGATGCTTCGAGAACTTCGCGAACGTACTGCTGTCCCGCATCCGTCGGCCCGACGCGAGCCGCGCGGCCTGGCTCTCGGCGATCTGCTCCTGCCGCTCGACCTCGTCGCGCCACTCGCGGTACCGCTGCTCCCAGCGGCGCCGGGCCGCGGTGCGCTGGGCCAGATAGCCGGGCCAGCCGCCGCCGTAGCGGGCCACGGTGTGCCGGTCGCCGTCGACCTCGACGATGGCGTCCGCGAACCCGTCGAGGAACACCCGGTCGTGGGTGACCGCGAGCACCGTGCCGCGGTGCGCGCGCAGCCGCTCCTCCAGCCAGGCCAGCGCCGCCGAGTCGAGGTGGTTGGTCGGCTCGTCCAGGAGCAGCAGCTCGGGCGCGGGTGCAAGGACGCAGGCGAGCGCGAGCCGGGCCGCCTCGCCGCCGGAGAGCGAGCCCAGGGTGCGGTCCGGAGCCAGCTGCGGCACGCCGAGCCCGTACAGCGCGGCGTCGAGGCGGGCGTCCGCCCGGTACCCGTCCCGTCCCTCGAAGGCGGCCACCAGATCGCCGTACGCCTTGAGCTCGGCCGGTGACGCCTCGCCCAGGGTCTGCTCCGCGGCCCTGATCCGTCGCTCCAGGTCCCGCAGTTCGGCGAGCGCGTCGTCGACCGCGTCCCGCACGGTGGCGTGCGGGGGCAGCGTCAGGGTCTGCGCGAGATAGCCGGTGCCGCCGTCCGCGACCACGGCCACCTCGCCGTCCGCGGGCGCGGCGAGACCGGCGATCAGGCGGAGCAGCGTGGACTTGCCGGAGCCGTTCTCGCCGATCACCCCGACGTGTTCGCCGGGCGGTACGGAGAGCGAGACCCGGTCGAGCACGGGCCGCTCCGGGTAACCGAACGACACGTCACGAAGGACCAGCTGACTCATCCGCGCCCCTTCCGCGGGCCCTGCCCTAGGGCCTGTGTCGGAAGTCCCGCCTGCCCGACGACGCCGGGCACGCACGCTCGCTGCGTTGTCGGGCGCGCCCCGATACATCCAGTATCGGGGCGACCCTCCGCCTTGCGATCGCACGCACCGACTGCGTCCATCAGCGGCTCCGCCGCGGGCGCGGAGCCCGCCCTCCGGGCATCCGCCCGAAGGGAAGGCGCCGCGACTTCCGACACAGGCCCTACGCCCCCCGGCCCCTACGCGGGCTGCCCGAACAGCTCCCGCAGCACATCCTCCATCGTGACCAGGCCCGCCAGGCGGCCGTCCTGTCCGAGCACCGCCGCCACATGGGTGCGGCTGCGGCGCATCGCCGTCAGGACGTCGTCGAGCGGCGTCAGCTCCCGTACCCGGGCGATCGGCCGTAGCTCCCGGATGCGGAACGGCAGATCCCGGGGCGTCTGGTCCAGGGCGTCCTTGACGTGCAGATAGCCCACGATCCGGCGGCCCTGGTCCACCACCGGGAAGCGCGAGAACCCGGACTCGGCGGAGAGCCGTTCAAGCCGGTCGGGCGTCACGCCGAGCTCGGCGTACACCACGCGCTCCAGGGGGAGCACGACGTCCCGTACCGGGCGGCGGCCCAGTTCGAGCGCGTCGTACAGGCGCTCCTGGGCGCGGTCGTCGATCAGGCCCGCGGCGCCGGAGTCCTTGACCATACGGGCCAGTTGATCGTCCGAGAACGTCGCGTCGACCTCGTTCTTCGGCTCCACCCTGAGCAGCTTGAGCAGGCCGTTCGCGAAGGCGTTGATGGCGAAGATCACCGGACGCAGGGCCCGGGTGAGCGCCACGAGCGGCGGCCCGAGCAGCAGCGCGCTGCGCACCGGCTCGGCGAGCGCGATGTTCTTCGGGATCATCTCGCCGAGCAGCATGTGCAGATACGTCGCCAGGGAGAGCGCGATCACGAACGAGATCGGGTGGATCAGGCCGTGCGGCACGCCCACCGCGTCGAAGACGGGCTCCAGGAGATGCGCTATCGCGGGCTCGGCGACCACACCGAGGACCAGGGTGCACAGCGTGATGCCGAGCTGCGCCGCGGCCATCAGCTGCGACACGTGCTGCAGGCCCCACAGCACGCTGCGGGCCCGCCGGTCGCCCTTGTCCACGAAGGGTTCGATCTGGCTGCGGCGCACGGAGATCAGGGCGAACTCGGCGCCGACGAAGAACGCGTTGAGAACCAGGGACGCCAGGCCGATGAGGAGTTGGACGGCGGTCATCGGCCATCCCCCTCAGCGGTACGGGCCGGGGCGTGCAGGAGCACGCGCGCGGCCCGGTGCCCGGAGGCGTCCACGACGTCGAGCCGCCACCCGGCCACGGTCAGGGTGTCCCCGACCGCCGGGATCTGGCCGAGCTCGGCGGCCACAAGTCCGGCCAGGGTCTCGTACGGGCCCTCCGGGACGCGCAGGCCGATCTTGGCGAGCTGGTCCGTGCGGGCGGCGCCGTCCGCCGAGTACAGGCGGCGTCCGTCCGCGTCCGTCCCGGCCGGGGCCAGATCGGGGGTCTCGTGCGGGTCGTGCTCGTCGCGCACGTCGCCGACGACCTCCTCGACGATGTCCTCCAGGGTGGCCACGCCCGCCGTACCGCCGTACTCGTCGATGACGACGGCCATGGTCCGCTTCCCGGAGATCCGGTCGAGCAGCCGGTCGACGGTCAGGGTCTCCGGCACGAGCAGCGGCTCGCGCATCAGCTCCACGACGGGGAAGCGGGGGCGACGCTCGGCGGGCACGGCGAGGACGTCCTTGATGTGCGCGACGCCGACGACCGTGTCCAAGTTGCCGCGGTAGACCGGGAACCGGGACAGGCCCGTCGCCCGGGTCGCGGACGCCACGTCCTCCGCGGTCGCGGCCGCCTCGAGCGCCATGACCTGCACACGCGGGGTCATCACGTTCTCCGCGGTGAGGTCGGCGAGGTTGAGGGTGCGTACGAACAGCTCGGCCGTGTCCGCCTCCAGGGCGCCCTCCTTCGCCGAGTGCCGGGCGAGCGCGACGAGTTCCTGCGGGCCGCGGGCGGAGGCCAGCTCCTCGGCGGGCTCGATGCCGAAGCGGCGCACGGAACGGTTCGCCGTGTTGTTGAGGTGCGTGATGAACGGCTTGAAGGCGGCGCTGAACCAGCGCTGCGGGGCGGCCACGCGCCGGGCCACGCCCAGCGGCGAGGAGATCGCCCAGTTCTTCGGCACCAGCTCGCCGACGACCATCAGGACGACGGTCGATACGGCGGTGGCGATGATCAGGGCCGTGCTGTGAGCGGCGGCGCGCGGCACGCCGAGGTCGTCGAGCGGCCCGGCGAGCAGCTTGCCGAGCGACGGCTCGGCGAGCATGCCGATGATCAGGCCTGTGACCGTGATGCCGAGCTGCGCCCCGGAGAGCTGGAAGGTCAGACTGCGCGCCGCCTTGAGTGCGCTCTCGGCACCCCGCTCACCGTCGGCGACGGCGCGCTCCAGGGTGCTGCGCTCCACGGTCGTGAGGGAGAACTCGGCGGCCACGAAGACCCCGCACAGCAGCGTGAGCAACAGGGCGAGCAGCAGCAGGAGTACTTCGGTCATCGGGTCACCTCCGTCCCATGATCGGGCAGGGGACGGACGGACGCGCGATGTCGGTACCTCGGCCGGGCGGCCGACGCGCTGGTACTAGGAGGCTCGCCCATGGGCGGACGCTCACACCTTTCGGATAGCGGTTTTCGTAACGATCGATTTCCCCAATAGTAAAGGACCGGCAAATAGCAAAGGACCGGCGGGCAGGGGCTCTAGGGCGTGTCCGATGGGTCAGGCCGGATTCGGACGGCGGCACTGGCCGGGTGGCCCGAGCGGCGTCTGGTGCGTGCAGCTGCAAGGCGGAGGAAGGCGGCGACGCGGAGCGTCGGCAACTGACGACAACGCCGCAGATGTGCGTGCCAGACGCCGCGACCCCGGCAGGACCCATCGGACACGCCCTAGCGGTCCGTCAGCGGCTTCACCCAGCGCCGCCACCGCTCCTCGGGCCCGTAGCCCGCCGCTCGCCACGCGTGCTTGCCCTGCTCGTTCTCGACCAGGACCATCGCGTCCCCGCGGCGCCCACCGAGCCGTACGAAACGCTCCTCCGCGGCGGCGAGCAGCGCACCGCCGATGCCCTGGCGGCGGTGGTCCGGGTGGACCGCGAGCCGGTACAGGTGGCAGCGCCAACCGTCGAAGCCCGCTATCACGGTCCCCGTGAGGACGCCCTCGCACTCCGCGAGGAGCAGGGCCTCGGGGTCCCGCGTGACGAGGCGGGCCACTCCGTCCCGGTCGTCGCTGATGCTCGTGCCTTCGGCGGCCGTACGCCAGAACTCGAGCACGGCGTCGATATCGGCGAGGGTGGCGCAGCGGATGTGGAGATCACTCATGGGGCGAGCCAAGCAGAGCACCGGCCTGCCCGGCGACCGGGTTTCCCTGGGCCCAGCGGCGCCGGTCTGCGGGTCCGCGGGCGGCCGCTGATACTGGCGGCATGAGCGTCCTCGTCGGAACCTCCGGGTGGCAGTACAAGGACTGGCGCGGCGTCCTCTACCCGTCCGATGTGCCGCAACGGCTGTGGCTGGAGGAGTACGCCAGAAAGTTCGCCACGGTCGAGTCCAACAACGCGTTCTACCGACTCCCCACCGAGGAGAACTTCGCCACGTGGCGGGAGCGCACCCCCGACGGCTTCGTGATGGCGCTCAAGGCGAGCCGCTATCTGACGCACATCAAGCGGCTGCGCGCCCCGGAGGAGCCGGTGCACCGCCTGATGACCCACGCGGTGGGCCTCGGCCCACGGCTCGGCCCCGTGCTGCTCCAGCTGCCGCCCACGCTGCGCGCCGACGCGGCCACCCTCGACGCGTGCCTCCGCTCCTTCCCGTCCGGCACCCGGGTGGCCGTCGAGCCGCGGCACGACTCGTGGTGGACGGACGAGGTGCGGGAGGTACTCGAGCAGCGGGGCGCCGCGCTGTGCTGGGCGGACGCCGAGTCCCGGCCGGTGACGCCGCTGTGGCGGACCGCCGACTGGGGCTATCTGCGGCTGCACCACGGCCGCGCCGAGCCCTGGCCGCGCTACGGCCGCCAGGCCCTGACCAGCTGGGCCCGGCGCATCGCCGACACCTGGCCGGACACGGCGGATGTGTACGTCTACTTCAACAACGACCCGGGCGGGGCGGCCGTCCACGATGCCGTCGTCTTCGCCCGCGCGGCCGCGGCGGCGGGCTGTACGGTCAGCCGGACGCCGGAGCACGCGGGACACCCGGAATAGCGGGACACCCGGAATAGGAGGCAGGCATGGCGCGCAAACGCGTGGTGGTCACCGGGGACGTGCACGGCGTCTTCTTCCGCGACACCTGCCGCCGTACGGCCCTGGAGAACGGGGTCGCGGGCTGGGTGCGGAATCTCCCGGACGGGACGGTGGAGGCCGTATTCGAAGGCCCGCCGGACCGCGTGGCGACCCTGGTCGACTGGGCCCACCAGGGCCCGCCCACCGCGATCGTGGACCACGTATTCGTCCAAGACGAGGAACAGGAGGGCCTGAACGGCTTCGAAGTCCGCCCGACTCCTTACTGAGCCATTTCAGCCCGTCCGGCGTTTGAGGACGAGCCCAGTTCAGGGGCGAAAGGGGGGTCTGGGGGCGCAGCCCCCAGGTGCGGCACCCGAGTCGACGGCACGGATACGTGATGCGGAAGAATGAAAATGTGGATGAGTCGGTGCTCCGCCTCCGCTTTCCCGTCGAGCTCCGCCTGTTCCTGCCGTCCCGGCACCGAGGGGCAGGCGAGATACGGGTGACGCCCGACGGCACCTCGTCGCTCGGCCATGTCGTCGAGTCCCTCGGCGTTCCGCTGCCGGAAGTCGGCCTGCTGCTCGTCGACGGGCGGCCCGTCGCTCCCTCGTACCGGCCGCGCGCGGGCGACCACGTGGACGTACGACCCGTAGCGCGCCCGCAGGCACGGCCCGAGCCGCTGCGGTTGGTCCTCGATGTCCATCTGGGCGCACTGGCCCGGCGGCTGCGGCTCGTCGGCCTGGACGCCGCGTACCGCAACGACATGGACGACGACGCGCTGATCGCGCAGGCGAACGCCGAGCGCCGGGTGCTGCTGACCCAGGACCGCGGGCTGCTTCGCCGCAGGGCGCTGTGGATGGGCGCGTATGTGCGCGGCAGTGGCACGGACCGTCAATTCGCCGATGTGCTCGAGCGGTTCGAGCCGCGGCTCGAACCGTGGACCCGGTGCGTGGCGTGCAACGCCACCCCGCTCACACCGGTGCCGAAGGACGAGGTCGAGCACCTGCTGCGGCCGGGCACCCGCCGTACGTACGACACCTTCACGCGCTGCCCGGAGTGCGGCCGCGTCTACTGGCGGGGCGCGCACAGCCCCAGCCTTGAGCGCATCGTCCTGGCCGCGCAGCGCCGGGTCATCCCCTGAGGACGGGTGCGGGTCGGGCCGTCGGGACGCGTTCGTATCATGTGCACTCCACCACACGGGGAGGCGCACAGCGATGGAAGAACTGGCTCCGGACGAGCCCACGGAGATAGCCGGTTACCACCTCAGGGGACGTCTGGGCCAGGGCGGCATGGGCGTGGTCTATCTGTCGCACACCCGCGGCGGCCAGCCGGTGGCGCTGAAGGTGGTACGCCGTGAGTACGCGCAGGACCCGGTGTTCAAGGAGCGGTTCACCCAGGAGGTGACCGCGGCCCGCCGGGTCCAGGGCCCCTACACCGCGCCCGTCCTGGACAGCCGCACCGAGGGCACCGAGCTGTGGCTCGCGACGGCGTACGTCCCCGGACCCCCGCTCTCCGTCGCCGTCTCGCAGTACGGGGCGCTGCCGCTGGAGACCGTTCTGAAGCTGGCCGGTGGCATGGCCGAGGCCCTCAAGACGATTCACGGCGCGGACATCGTGCACCGCGACCTGAAGCCCTCCAACGTGCTGCTCGCCGCCGACGGCCCGCGCGTCATCGACTTCGGCATCGCCCGCGCCGCCGACAGCGCGGCGCTCACCGGCACCAGCGTGGCCCTCGGCACCCCCGCGTACATGGCGCCCGAGCAGGCCACCGGTGGTGAACTCACCCCCGCCCTGGACGTGTTCGCGCTCGGCCTGATCATGTTCTACGCGGTCACCGGCGGGCACCCGTACGGGGGCGATGGCGACAGCTCCCCGCAGGCGGTCCTGTACCGCATCGTCGCCAACGAGCCGGACCTTGAGGACTGTCCGCAGGAGCTGCGCGGCCTGATCCAGAGCTGTCTGGCCAAGGAGCCGACGGCGCGGCCGTCCCCGGAGGACATCGTCGAGCGCTGCGCCGCCCTCGCCGGGCAGGCGGGCCTGAGCCGCGGCGAGGGCTGGTGGCTGCCGCCGGGCGTGGCCGCGGCCGTCGCGGCGCAGGAGCGGCAGACCATGGACGGGGGGTCGAACGCGGGGCCGATCACGCCGCCCCAGGTCACGCCCCCCGGCTTTCGGCCCCCGGCCCCGAGCGCGCCCCCGGCCCAGCCCCCGGCCCCGAGTACGCCCCCGGCCCAGCCCCCGGCCCCGAGTACGCCCCCGGCCGCGGGGCCCCCGGCCCCGAGCGCACCTCCGGCCCAGCCCCCGGCGGGTGCCCCGGGCCCGTTCGCCCAGCTGCCGACGCAGCCCCCGCAGCCCGCGGCGCAGGGGGACGGCACCCGGCGGAAGAGCCGTACCCCGCTGATCGTCGCGGCGGCCGTCGCCGGAGCCCTGGTCGTGGGCGGCGTTGGTTCGGTGTTCGGCTACAAGCTGCTCGCCGAGGACGGCTCCGCGGAGCCGGGCGGGCAGGCCGCGGGGAAGCAGACCCAGGGCGGCGACGCGTCGAACGGCGGCAGCGACGCCGACGCCGACGGCGGCGGCAAGAACGGTGACGTCGACCCCGCCGAGACTCCGGGCGGCTCCACAGGCGGCAACGAGGGTGGCGAGGAGCCCGCCGGGAACACCAAGACCGAGCCGGGCTGGCGCCTCACGCAGCAGGACAAGGCGGTCACCCTCCAGGCGCCCAAGCCGCAGACGTCCACCAGCGTCTCCAAGTGCGACACGATCCACATCGACCCGGACGAGGACTTCCAGATCGCGCACCCCGGCAACATCGGCGCCGCGGACTACCTGGGCGCGCTCGCGTACCACGCCTGCCAGGAGCCGGACGAGGAGGAGGGCCTGCAGGCCACGGCGGGCTCGATCATGAGCACCACCACGCAGGAGTTCCCCACCCCGAGCGCCTGCCTGAAGAGCGCCCGCAACAGCTCGCTGCCCAACCCGGTGCCCCTGGACAAGCTGCGCAACGACTCGGTGTTCAAGGCGAACACCGGGATCTGTCTGGAGACCGAGGAGAAGCGCGTCGTCCACCTCTGGATCCGGAAGATCAACCGGGACACCAAGGACAGCCTGCCGACGTATCTGACGACGGCGACGATGTGGGAGCCGGAGAAGTAGAAAAATGATGGCGGGGTCTGGGGGCACAGTCCCCACGCCCCGTCGTCATTCGTGAGCGATGGCCTCAAGGACGTTCATCCGCGACGCGCGCAGCGCGGGCAGCAGCGCCGCCGCCAGCCCCACCACCACCGACCCCAGGACCACCGCCACGACCGTGCCCCACGGAATGGCCAGCGCGGTCATGCCCTCCAGGGCGAGTACCTGCTGCACGGCCAGGCCCCACACCAGGCCGAGGCCCAGGCCGAGCACCGCGCCGAACACCGCGATCACCACGGACTCCAGGCGGATCATCCGGCGCAGCTGCCGCCGGGACAGGCCGATGGCGCGGAGCAGCCCGATCTCACGGGTGCGCTCCACCACGGACAGGGCAAGGGTGTTGATCACGCCGAGGACCGCGATGACGATCGCCAGGCCGAGCAGCGCGTACACCAGGTACAGCAGCACTGAGATCTGTTCGCGGATCAGATCCTTGTAGTCGGCCTGGTCGCGCGCCTGCACCTGCGGATACGGGTCGAGGACCCGCTCCAGGGTGGCCCGCAGCGTCGCGGGGTCGGTGCCGGGCGCGGCGTTCACGAACAGCGCCCCGTCCTGGACGGCCCGCCCACCGCCGGGCAGCAGCGCGTCCGCCGTGGCCATGCCCATGAACAGGTTGCCCCGCGCCCCAGGACCGCCCGTACCGCCCTGGTCCGTGAGCGCCCCCACGGTCAGCTCGGTCCTGCGGCCGCCGGGGAACTCGGCCGCCAGCTCCGTGCCGACGCGCACCCGGTGCTCGGCGGCGAACGCGTGGTCCATGGCGATCCGGCCCTCGGCCAGCGCCGCCGCCGTGTCCCCGGCGACGTACTCGATGTTCGCGACCTCGTCGAGCCGCGGCTCGTACGCCCCCGCGATGGACTCCACCCGCGTACCGTCCGGCAGCCGCAGCGCGAGCGGCACGAAGCGGTGGCGTACGACGAGACCGCCGCCCGCGGCGGCCTGCACCTTCTCGGTGATCTCCCGCGGGAACGGCCGGAAGGTCCGGTCCTGCACCACGAAGTCGGCGCCGAGCGTCTTGTCGATCTGCTCGTCGAACGACGCCGTCATGGACGCGCTCGCCACCGAAAGCCCGGTCACCAGGGCGAGGCCCACCATCAGGGCGGCCGCGGTGGCACCGGTGCGGCGCGGGTTGCGCAGCGCGTTACGCCGGCTCATCAGGCCCACAGAGCCGAACACCGCGGGGAACGCGGCGCCCAGGACCCGGATCACCGGGCGTACCAGGAGCGGCCCCGCCACGACCGTGGCGATCAGCGTGAGGCCCACACCCAGGCCGAGCAGCGCCGCGGCCGACCCGGTGTCCGCACTGACCGCACACCCGGCGAGCGCGGCCGCCCCGGCGGCGCCGACCAGACCACCCGCCACCGCCCGCACGGTCAACGGCCGCCCCACCCCCGCGACTTCGGCGTCCGCCAGCGCCGCCATCGGCGGGACACGGGCGGCCCGGCGGGCCGGAAGATACGCGGCGATGAGCGTGACACCGACCCCGATGACGTACGCCGCCACCGGAGTCACCCACGCGAACACCATCTCGGTGCTCTTCAGGTTCATCCCGAAGACACCCATCAACGCGATCAGGCCGACCGCGAGCCCGACCCCCGCCGCCAGGCCCAGTGTCGAACCGACGAGACCGAGGAGCAGCGCCTCGGCGAGCACCGAGCGGCGCACCTGCCGCCGGTCCGCGCCGAGCGCCCGCAACAGGCCGAGCTCACGGGTGCGTTGGGCGATCAGCATCGAGAACGTATTGACGATCAGGAAGATCCCGACCAGGACCGACACCCCGGCGAAGCCCACCATCACGTACTTGATGACGTCCAGGAACGTGCCCAGTTGCGCGGCGGCCGACTTCGCCTGCTCGTCCGCGGTACGGAGTTCGTACGCGGTGCCGAGGCGCTCGGCGAGGTTCCGCTTGAGCTCGGCGTCGCTGATGCCGGGCGCCGCGGTGACCGAGATGCCGGTGGCCCGGTCCGGGTCGCCGAGGAGCTTCCGCTGCGCGGTCGGTGTGTCCAGGTAGACGAGGGCCGCGCCCGGGTTGGTGGTCGTGAAGGTGGCGATGCCGACCACCTCGACCTCGAACGAGCCGGGCGGCGCGAGCACCTTCAGGGTGTCGCCGATCGCCACGTCCTTCTTCTTTGCGGTGTCCGCGTCGAGCAGCGCCTCGCCGGGGCCGCGCGGGGCGTGCCCGTCGGTCAGGCGCACCGGACTGCGGTCCGTGACATACCAGTTGGTGGCGATGGTGGGGGCGCCGGTGGTCGGCCCGACCGGTTCGTTGCGCTCGTCGACGACGGTCAGCCGCTCGACGCGCGCGTCCAGGTGGGCGCGCGCGACGCCGGGCACGTCCGCGATGCGCTCGGCCACGTCGGCCGCCAGGGTCGGCGTGGTCCCGGACGGGAGGTGCTCGGCGACGCCCTCCTTCGGGGTGATGGCGACATCGGCCGCGGTCGAGGCGAAGAGCCGGTCGAAGGTACGGGACACCGTGTCCGAGAAGATCAGGCTCCCGGCGACGAACGCCACGGACAGGACGACCGCGAGGGCGGAGAGCGCGAGCCGCCCCTTGTGCGCGAGAAAGCTCCGGAAGGTCGCCTTCAGCATGAGGCCGCCTCTGGGGGGTTCTCGGGGTCGTGGAGTTCGGTGGGTGGAGAGTCGGTGGTTGGAGAGGGAGTGGGGCGCTCGGCGGGTTCGGGGAGCTCCCCGGCGAAGAGGCGCATCCGTTCCAGGACCGCCTCGGCCGTCGGGCCCGGCATCCGGTCCACGATCCGGCCGTCCGCCAGGAAAAGGACCAGGTCGGAGTGGGCCGCCGCGGTCGGGTCGTGGGTCACCATGACCACCGTCTGGCCGAGCGAGTCCACCGCCTCGCGCAGAAAGCCGAGCAGTTCGAGGCTGGCCCGCGAGTCCAGGTTCCCGGTCGGCTCGTCCGCGAAGATCAGCTCGGGCCGCGAGGCGAGCGCCCGGGCGCAGGCCACGCGCTGCTGCTGGCCGCCGGAGAGCTGCGCCGGGCGGTGCGTGAGCCGGTCCCGCAGCTCCAGCGTGTCGATGACCCGGTCGAGCCAGGCCCGGTCGGGCCTGCGGCCCGCGATGTCCATGGGAAGCGTGATGTTCTCGGCGGCCGTGAGCGTGGGCAGCAGATTGAACGACTGGAACATGAAGCCCACGGAGTCCCGGCGCAGCCGGGTCAGCTCCCGGTCCTTGAGCCCGGTGATCTCCCGCTCGCCGAGCCACACCTCACCCGCGGTGACCGAGTCGAGCCCGGCGAGACAGTGCATCAGCGTGGACTTGCCGGAGCCGGAAGGGCCCATGACGGCGGTGAACCGGCCGCGCGCGATGTCCACGTCCACCCCGTTCAGGGCGAGCACCGCGGTCGGGCCGGTGCCGTACGCCTTGGTCAGGCCGCGCGCCCGGGCGGCGATGCCCGCTGGTCCGGCTTGCCCCGCTGGCTCCTCTGGTTCCTCGGTCAACAAAGGCTGCCTCCTTACTCCAGGGGGCGGCGGGCCGTTCCGAGCACGCAGTACGACATCGGCAGCCGCGGCCCCTTCGGCGGGAGCAGCACCCTGCGGTAAGTCTCCACCTCCAGGCCCGCCGCCGCGATCGCGGCCAGCGGGTCCCGCGCGACGTGGCAGCCGCCCGCGAAGAACGGCCACACCGTGCGGTCCAGGGCCCGTTGCACCCCGCGCATCGCCGCGCTCTCCGGGGCGAGGCCGTGTTCGAAGAACCGCAGCTGGCCGCCCGGGCGCAGCACCCGCCGCATCTCGGCCAGGGACCGCGGCAGGTCGCGCACGGTGCACAGCACCAGGGAGGCCACGACCGCGTCGAACGCCTCGCTCTTCACCGGCAGGGCCTCGGCCGCGCCCGGCACCACGTCGACCGGGATCTCGGCGCGGAGGGCCGCCGTCACCGCCAACTGCCTCAGGGTGCGCTCGGGTTCGAGCGCCACGACTTCCGAGACGGTGCGGGGATAGTGAGCGAAGTTCAGGCCGTTGCCCGCGCCGATCTCCATGACGCGGCCGGAGAGGCCGTCGAGGAGTTCCTCGCGGTACGGGCCGACCATGCGTTCGGCCGCAACGCTCTGGCGGGCGTAGAACCGGGCGAAGATGGGGTGGTGGACGGGGTCCCCGGGCAGTTTGTCTGCGGCGCGGCGTGGCGGCATGGGTGTGGCCTCCTCGGGTCGGACCTCTCTCGATTGTCCCCCGGGGTGGGTGATTTTTCCCCAGTCCGCAGGAAAGCCCGCAGGCAAGCCCGCGGCGACAAATCCTGGGCGGACCATCGAATTCATGTACATGTGCTGCGCCTTGGCGCGCCCGATGTCGCTGCCGTCCTCGA
>NZ_JBSFUT010000038.1:0-83044 GCF_053591935.1 Streptomyces sp. NPDC002851
ATCCGGAAGTCGTGCGCGTAGACGAAGACCGTGCGGCCCTCGACCGTGCCCCAGCCGGTGATCACACCGTCCGTGTACGGCTTCTTCTCCTCCAGGCCGAAACCGGTCGCCCGGTGCCGGCGCAGTTGCTCGACCTCACGGAACGACTCCGGGTCGAGGAGGAGCTCGATCCGCTCCCGCGCCGTCAGCTTGCCCTTGGCGTGTTGTGAGGCCGTCGCCTTGTCACTGGGTCCGCGCAGCGCCAGCTCACGAATCTCGTGCAGCTCGGCCACGCGGCCACGGGCGTCGGTGGGCTCGCCTCCGGTGGATCCGGCATCGTCCAAAACGGTCATGTAGCGACCTTACGAAGCCGACCAACGAAAACGGGCCGTCGACTCCTCACAGTCTCGGGCCCGTTTTCCTGGTACCCCCGGACAGAAGCCGGACGGGTTGCAGCTGATGTGACTGCTTGGATCGGCGTGGCGTTGTAGGGGTCACACAACGACCTCGCGGGGCGGTCCGGCGTCGCCCCGGTTGCCGTGCCCGGCGCTCGCAGGACGATGGAGGGTGGCGGCGAGGCCGTTGAGCCTCGCGAGCCGACGGGCGCCGCAGTCAGTCGTACACCTCATTCCGTCCGTTTCCAAGGAGCAGCTCAAAGGAGCATGTCATGGGTCTCTTCGGCCGCAAGCAAGAGAAGGAAACCACCGCCCCCGCAGCCGAGGTGAACCCCGAGCTCGCTGCGCTCACCGGCGACTACACGCTCGACCCGATGCACACCACGATCGGCTTCGTCGCCCGGCACGCCATGGTCACCAACGTCAATGGCGCCTTCCACGACTTCGAGGGCACGCTGCACCTCGACGGCTCCGACCCGGGGAATTCGACGGCCACCGTCGACGTGCAGGTGGGCAGCATCGACACCGGGGTAGAGGACCGCGACACCCATCTCAGGAGCGCCGACTTCTTCGACGTCGAGAAGTTCCCGACGATGAGCTTCCGCTCCACCAAGTCCGAGGTCGTGGGCGAGAACACGTACCGGCTCACCGGCGATCTCACCATCAAGGACGTCACCAAGCCGATCACCCTCGACCTGGAGTTCAACGGCTCGGCCACGGACCCGACCGGCAACGAGCGCGTCGGCTTCGAAGGGGAGACCGAGATCCTGCGCTCCGAGTGGGGTCTGAGCTGGAACGCTGCCCTGGAGACGGGTGGCTGGCTGGTCTCGGACGAGATCAAGCTGAACCTCGACATCTCGGCCATCAAGAGCACCTCGGACTGAGCCGACTCCCCCTCAACTCCCGTTCCGCGCACGTACGATGCGCCGATGCCGGAGTTCATACAACAGCTTCCCGCGCTGCTCGGCGTGGTGATCGGTGCCCTGGGTTCGTACGTCGCGATCATGCGGGGCGACCGTGCCCGGTTCCAGCGCGAGCAGACGGCGCGCTGGGAGGAGCGGCGGCTCGCCGTGTACACCGACTACGCGCGCTCGGTGAAGGCGACCGTCACGCTCACCTATCGGATCGCCGCCCACCTGGGAGACGATCCGCACCCCCACCCGCTGACGCCCGAAGAGGCGGCCCCGCTGCTCGCCCAGGCGCTCGACGCGCGCGATCCGTCCGGTGAGGCGCTGCTGATGCTGGGCAGCGCGGAGGTGGTGGAGAAGGCCCGTGCCTGGGTGCTCACGGCGATCGAGATGGAGCAGTTCGTAGGGCGCCGGACGCATGACCCGGATGCCTGGCAGGCCCTGCTCGCCCGGCAGCGGGTCGGCCGCGAGGGCTACTACGCGGCCGTTCGGCGTGACTTGACGCTGCCGCCCGGGCACTCGGGGCGGTGGCGGCTTCCGGTCCCGCGGCCGGAGGTCCAGGAGCGCGGCTGAAGCCCTAGAACCCGCCGCCGAAGTCCCCGAAACCGCCGCCGAAGCCGCCGCCGTCGCCGAACCCGCCGCCGAAGTCGTCCCCGTGGAAGTCGGTGCCGGACATGTCGCCGCCCTCGTACCCGGCGCCGTAACCGTCCGCCGCGTACGCCGGGCCGTGCATCATCGAGCCCAGCATGGTGCCGATGAGCAGGCCGGGCAGCAGGCCGCCGCCGAAGTAGCCGCCCGCCCAGGGGGCGTAGGCCGGACCGGCGTCGTAGTAGGGGCGGCGGCCGTACTCGGTCTCGACGGTGCGGACCGCCGGGTCCTCGCCGTCGTCGATGCGGGCCTTGTCCGCGGCGCAGACCGGCACGTCGCGCGGGGTGCCGAGCTCCGGGGCCCAGCGGGCGTCGGTCACCGACGGGCCGTGGCGCGGGTCGAAGAAGCAGGGCGGGCGGCGCTCAGGGAGCGGCCTGCCCTCGCGGCGCGCGTCGAGCACGGCGAGCGAGAAGCGGCCGTCCTCCAGGGTCTGGGTGACGCCGCGGACGTCGCCCGGGTGCTGGGCCGCGCCCATGATCGACTTGGCCTTCTCGTACGCGTCGAGGCCGTGCTCGTAGTCGGTGCGCATCTCGTCGGTGGCGCCGGGCTCGCCGGGGTGGAAGTCGAGGCGGTCCAGCTCCTCACCGAAGGCGGTGATGTCCTCGTCGACGACCACGCGCAGCTTCTCCAGCGCGTCCTGCTCGGCCCGCTCCCTCTTCTTGCGGTTGCGCCGGACGATCGCGTACGCGCCCGCACCACCGGCCAGGGCGACCGCGCCGAGGCTGATCAGACCGGCGCCGACGTCCTGCCCGGGCTCCTGGGACGTGCCGCCCCCGGCGTCCCGGATCGCCAGGTCGGTGAACCGGTCGAGCTGAGCCGTGACGTCGTCCATGCCCTGGACCGTGGTGGCCAGGTTGGTCACGGCGTTCGGGGAGAGCACGCTGCGGTCGGCCCGGACGTCGAACTGGTCGCCGAGGCGCACGCCGTACACGCCCGTGATGCCGGTCTCCGCCCGGAGGTCGCCGAAGAGGTTCTCCGACGGGACGCTCGCGGGCAGCACGGCTATGAAGACCGGCTTGCCGGAGTTCTCGATCTTCTCCGACAGGGCGTCGGCCTCCGTCGTGGACACCTGGTCCGTCATGGCCGGATCGACGTAGACGTGGTCTTCGCGCAGCTCGGCGGCCGCCCGTACGACGGTGTCGTCCGGGGCCGCCCCGGCCCCGGGGGCCGCCACGAGGACGACGCCCAGGATCAGTAGCAGTCCGGAGAGCGCTACGAGGATCCGTTTCACCGGATTCCTCATAGTTCGAGTCTGCCTCAGTCCGGGCCCGAAGGGGAGGGGAGCGGGGCGGCGGTTTACTCGGCGGGCTCCACCCCGGCGCGCAGCAGGCCATAGGTGTACGCGTCCTCCAGGGCCTGCCAGGACGCGGCGATGACGTTCTCCGCGACGCCGACGGTGGACCACTCCCCCGCCCCGTCCGTGGTGGAGATGAGGACCCGGGTGGTGGAGGAGGTGCCGTGCTTGCCCTCCAGGATGCGGACCTTGTAGTCGACGAGCTCCAGCTTGGCCAGCTGCGGGTAGAACCGCTCGAGGCCCACGCGCAGCGCCCGGTCCAGGGCGTTGACCGGGCCGTTCCCCTCGGCCGTGGCGACGATGCGCTCGCCCTTGGCCCAGAGCTTCACGGTGGCCTCGTTGGCGTGGGTGCCGTCGGGGCGGTCCTCGACGATGGCGCGCCAGGACTCGGTACGGAAGTAGCGGCGGGGACGGCCCTCGGCCTCCTCGCGGAGCAGCAGCTCGAAGGAGGCGTCGGCGGCCTCGTAGGTGTAGCCCTTGAGCTCGCGCTCCTTGACCCGCTCGACGACCCGTCCGACCAGGGCGCGGTCGCCGCCGAGGTCGACGCCGAGCTCCTTGCCCTTGAGCTCGATGGAGGCGCGGCCCGCCATGTCGGAGACGAGCATCCGCATGGTGTTGCCGACCCGCTCCGGGTCGATGTGCTGGTACAGGTCCGGGTCGACCTTGATCGCGGAGGCGTGCAGGCCCGCCTTGTGCGCGAAGGCCGAGACACCGACGTACGGCTGGTGCGTGGAGGGGGTCAGGTTGACGACCTCGGCGATGGCGTGCGAGATCCGGGTCATCTCGCTGAGCGCGCCCTCGGGCAGCACCTTCTTGCCGTACTTGATCTCCAGGGCGGCGACGACCGGGAACAGGTTGGCGTTGCCGACCCGCTCGCCGTAGCCGTTGGCGGTGCACTGGACGTGGGTGGCGCCCGCGTCCACCGCGGCCAGGGTGTTGGCGACCGCGCAGCCGGTGTCGTCCTGGGCGTGGATGCCGAGCCGGGCGCCGGTGTCGGCGAGCACGGTGGAGACCACGGCCTGGACCTGGGCGGGCAGCATGCCGCCGTTGGTGTCGCAGAGGATCACCACATCGGCGCCTGCCTCGTACGCGGTACGGACCACGGACTTCGCGTAGGCGGGGTTGGCACGGTAGCCGTCGAAGAAGTGCTCGCAGTCGACGAAGACGCGGCGGCCCTGTTCGCGGAGGTACGCCACCGTGTCGGCGATCATCGCGAGGTTCTCGTCGAGCGTGGTGCGCAGGGCCAGTTCGACATGGCGGTCGTGGGACTTGGCGACCAGCGTGATCACCGGGGCGCCGGAGTCGAGCAGCGCCTTGACCTGGAGGTCGTCGGCGGCCTTGACACCCGCCCTGCGGGTGGCGCCGAAGGCGACCAGCTGGGCGTTCCGGAAGGTGATCTCCTGGGCGGCGCGGGCGAAGAACTCGGTGTCGCGGGGGTTCGCCCCCGGCCAGCCGCCCTCGATGAAGCCCACGCCGAACTCGTCCAGGTGCCGGGCGATGGTCAGCTTGTCCGCCACCGTGAGGTTGATGCCCTCACGCTGCGCGCCGTCGCGCAGGGTGGTGTCGAAGACGTGGAACGCGTCCGCGCTGGTGTCCGTCATGGCTGTTCTGGCTCCTGTATCGGATCTCGGTCTACCGGAATGACCGGTTCCACCGTCCCTCCATGATCCCTCGCGCTCCGCCTCCGGCTGTGGTTGGGCCGGGAAACAGAAAAACCTCTCGCGGGTGCGAGAGGTCTGCGCGCGGGTCGAGGACGACGGTGTCCGCCCGTACCGGGTCGTACGTGGCGGTCACTGCGGACCGGCGCGCCTGCTGCCAATAATCATGGCCTGCGTGAGCACAAGGGGAGTTTGGCACAATTCCCCTGGCTCGGGGGCGGGGTCTCACGATGCGGGCGCTACGTGATACAGCCCACGCGGTCCGGAAGGCGGGCTCACTGCGCCGCCAGCCCCTCGTCCAGGAACTCCCGTACGTGGCCCAGGACATGATCACGGTCCGTGCCCGGCAGGCCCATCGCCACGTGGATGGAGAAGCCGTCGAGCAGCGAGCGCAGCCGGGTCGCGAAGCGTTCCGGGTCCACCGGGCGGAACTCGCCGCGTGAGACACCCTCGGCGAGCAGGGCGACCAGGTCGCGGTGCCAGGCGCCCTCGATGGCGGCCTGGCGGGCGCGGGCGTCGGCCTCCTCGTCGGCGTACTGCGAGCGGTTCCAGACCTCGAGCCAGAGCGTCCAGTGCGGGTCGCGTGGGCCATCGGCGACGTACAGGTCGACATAGCCGTCGAGCCGCCGCCGTGCGGCGCCGCGCTCGGCGAGCAGGGCGCGGCGTTCCTCGCCGAGCCGCCCCTCGCTCCACTCCAGGGTCTGGAAGAGCAGCTCGTCCTTGGACTTGAAGTAGTAGAGGAGGTGGCCGCTGCTCATGCCGACCTCGCGGCCGAGGGCGGCCATGGTGAGCCGGTCGAGGCCCGCGTCGGCGATCATCGCCATGGCGGCGGCGAGTACGTCGTCGCGGGGTGGTGCGTTGCGGCGGGCACGGGTGGCGCGGCCGGTCATCGCGCGCCCCCTTCCCCTGAGTCGCGTACGGGCAGGGCCACCGGTTCCGGCCGGTGGCGGGCGCTCACCGCGCGACGCTGTACGTTCACCCATCTGTTTTACCGGATGTGCTATCGGAACCGTGCGGCGGGCGGCGCCCCGGGCCGGGGCCCCCGGGAGGGAAAGGCCCCGATCCGCTGCTGTCCCGCACCGCCCGCCGCACGTCGACCGCGCGCCTCAGGGGCGCACGGACGGCTGTTGCTGCGTGATGCAGTGGATGCCACCGCCCGCAGCGAAGATCGTCCGGGCGTCGACCAGGGTGACCGTGCGGTCCGGGTAAAGGCGGCGGAAGATCCCGGCGGCGATCTCGTCGCGCGGGTCGTCGAAGGCACAGAGCACCACGCCGCCGTTGCACACGTAGTGGTTGATGTACGAGTAGTCGACCCAGCCGTCCTCGTCGGTGAGCACCGTCGGGGCGGGCACCTCGACGACCTGGAGGGTCCGGCCGCGCGCGTCCGTCTGGGAGGCGAGCAGCCCGATGATCTCCTTGCTGACCTCGAAGTCCGGGTGAGCGGGGTCCTGTTGGGAGTGGACCACGACGACCCCGGGGGCGGCGAAGGCGGCGACGATGTCGACGTGGCCGATGGTGCCGAAGCCGTGGCCCGGGTAGTCGGCGGTCAGGCCGCGTGGCAGCCAGATCGCCTTCTTGGTGCCCAGGTGGGCGTGGATCTCGGCCTCGACCTGCTCGCGGGTCCAGCCCGGGTTGCGCTCCGGACCGAGCTGCACGGTGTCGGTGAGCAGCACCGTGCCCTCGCCGTCGACGTGGATGCCGCCGCCCTCGTTGACCAGGCGGGATGCGTATGTGCGCGCTCCGGCGAGGTCGGCGACGTACGCCCCGATCTTGCTGTCGTGCTCCCAGCGCGCCCATTCCTGCGCGCCCCAGCCGTTGAACGTCCAGTCCACGGCGGCGAGTTCACCGCTGCCGTTGGTGAGGAAGGTGGGGCCGATGTCCCGCATCCAGGCGTCGTCGAGTTCGCGCTCGACGATCTCTATGGAGTCGTCGAGCAGTTCCCGGGCGTCCGCCGTACGGCCGGGGCCCGCGACGACGGTGACCGGCTCGAAGCGGCGTACCGCGCGGGCCACCGCGGCCCAGGCGTGGCGGGACTCCGCCAGGCTCTCGGCGTCGTCGAAGGTCGGGTTGGGCCCCGGCCACGCCATCCAGGTGCGGTCGTGCGGGGCCCACTCGGCGGGCATCCGGAAGCCGTCGGCGGCTGCGGTCATGGCGTACCCCTTCAAGGGAGTAGGGACGGGAGGGAGTTTGAGAACAGCAGGGGTGACACCGGGGGCCGTGGGCGGCCCGGCCGGTGTCTACAAAGAAGCGACGGCGGTACGTCGGTGGCTACAGGAAGTAGAGCCGGTTCAGGGACATCGACTCGGCGGCCTCCGAGCGGATCGGCGCCCCGTCGAGCGACACGAGCCCGGAGCTCTGGTCGACATCGACGGCGCCGATCCGGGCGTTGAGCCGCAGGTCGGCCGGGCCGATGCCGCGGGTGCCGCGGACCGGGACGCGGCGGCGCCGGGTGGGCAGTGTGTCGCCGCCCTGCTCGACCGCGGCCTGCGCGACGAAGGCCACCGAGATCTCGGCGGGGGTCGCGCCGTGCGCCCCGAACTGGGGCCCCAGGACGAGGGGTTCGCAGGTGTCGGTGGCGGCGTTCGGGTCGCCGGTGACGCCGTAGGCCGGGAAGCCGGACTTGAGCACGAGCTGCGGCTTGGCGCCGAAGTACTGCGGCGACCAGAGCACGATGTCGGCGAGCTTGCCGACCTCGATGGAGCCGACCTCGTGCGAAAGTCCGTGCGCGAGGGCGGGGTTGATGGTCAGCTTGGCCAGGTAGCGAAGGACGCGCGCGTTGTCGTCGTGCGCGCCGTCGCCGTTCTCCCCGTCATGGGGAAGAAGGGGCCCGAGCTCGGCCTTCATCTTCCCGGCCATCGCGAAGGTGCGGCGGACCGTCTCACCGGCGCGTCCCATGCCCTGCGCGTCGGACGAGGTGATGCCGATGGCGCCCAGGTCGTGCAGGACGTCCTCGGCGCCCATGGTGCCCGCGCGGATCCGGTCGCGGGCCATGGCGGCGTCGCCGGGCAGGTCGGTCTTGAGGTCGTGGACCGAGACGATCATGCCGTAGTGCTCGGCGACCGCGTCCCGGCCGAACGGCAGCGTGGGGTTGGTGGAGGACCCGATGACGTTCGGCACGCCCGCCATCTTCAGGACGTTGGGGACGTGCCCGCCGCCGCAGCCCTCGATGTGGAAGGCGTGGATGGTGCGGCCGTCGAGCACGCTCAGGGTGTCCTCGACGGACAGGCACTCGTTCAGGCCGTCGCTGTGCAGCGCCACCTGGACGTCGTGTTCCTCGGCCACCCGCAGCGCGGTGTCGAGGGCGCGGGTGTGCGCACCCATGTCCTCGTGCACCTTGAAGCCGCACGCGCCGCCCTCGGCAAGGGCCTCGACGAGAGGGGCGGTGCCGGAGGACGACCCCCGGCCCAGGAAGCCGATGTTGACCGGCCAGGCGTCGAACGCCCCGAAGGCGTGGCGCAGCGCCCAGGGCGAGTTGACGCCCACGCCCCACACGGGGCCGAATTCCTGGCCGATGATCGTCGTGACGCCGGAGGCCAGGGATGCCTCCATGACGCGCGGCGACAGCAGGTGGACGTGGGTGTCGATGGCACCGGCCGTGGCGATCAGGCCCTCACCGGAGACGATGCTGGTGCCGGTGCCGACCACGACGTCCACGCCGTCGAGGGTGTCCGGGTTCCCGGCCCGCCCGATGGCGTGGATCCGGCCCTCGCGGATGCCGATGGACACCTTGCGGATGCCCTGTACGGCGTCGATGACGAGGACGTTGCTGATGACCACGTCGCAGGTCTCGCGCACCGCCGCGGCCTTGAGGTGGAGCCCGTCGCGCGCGGTCTTGCCGAAGCCCGCGAGGAACTCGTCGCCGTGGCGCTGGGAATCGGACTCGACCCGGACCACGAGTCCGGAGTCACCGAGGACGACCCGGTCGCCCGCGCGGGGGCCGTGGACGGCCGCGTACTCCTGTGGATCGATGCTCATGCCTCGGCCTCCTCCGCCTCGCCGTTCGCGCCTTCGCTGGTACGGGTTTCGCTCCCGGCCCCCAGATAGCCGCAGGCCGCGGCCTTGCGCAGGGCTTCTTCCTTGGCCCCCGGCGCGTCCAGGGCCCCGTCCACCAGACCGGCGAAGCCGATCGCCACGCGCGCGCCGCCGATGGGCAGCAGGCCGACCTCGGTCGCGGCGCCCGGGTCGAAGCGCACCGAGGACCCGGCCGGGACGGCGAGGCGCATGCCGTACGCGGCCGAGCGGTCGAAGTCGAGACGCGGGTTGGCCTCGAAGAAGTGGAAGTGGGAGGTGACGCTGACGGGCACGGTCGCCGTGTTCCGCACGACGAGACGTACCGTCTCCTCGGGCTCCTCGTGGACCGGGCCGGGCAGCACGGCCCCGGGGGCGGCCTCCCCCAGCTCCCCGCCGCTGAGCGGTTCGGAGACGACCGCGAGCCGCGAGCCGTCGTCGAAGACGGCCTCCACGTGCACCTCGGTCACCACGTCCGCGACGCCCGGCAGGACGTCGTCGGGGCCGAGCACCGTACGCGCCCGCTCGATCGCCTCGGCGAGCCTCAGCCCGTCACGGGCCGCCTCGCACACGGTGTCGGCGATCAGCGCGGTCGCCTCCGGCACATTGAGCCGCAGCCCGCGGGCGCGGCGGGCACGGGCCAGCTCGGCAGCGCCGAAGAGCAGCAGCCGGTCGCGTTCGGTCGGGGTCAACCGCACGGCGCTCCACCTCTCAGGTCATGGTCACGCATGGTTCGAACGTCACTCTAACCCTGTGATTCTTTTTACGGAAGCATTGACCCACCACCTTGACGTGAGTCACATTGAACGTCGTTCAAATCGTTGAGCGCCATTCCAACCGAGGGGCGATAGAGCCTTCGGACCCCCACCACCCATCGCCCATCAACGCAGTAGGCATCTGTCAGGGGAGCCCTTCCATGCCGATAGAACAGCGCGGTGTCGACACCATCCCGGAAGCGGAGCGCACCAGCGGTCCTCGTGATCTCATCTCGATCCTGCTCGGCTCGAATCTCTGCCTCGGCGTGATCGTCTTCGGCTGGCTGCCGCCGTCCTTCGGGCTCGGTCTGTGGCCCTCGCTGGCCTCGATCGTGATCGGCACTCTTGTCGGCGTGGTGCTCACGGCGCCGCTGGCCCTGGTGTCGCTGCGCACGGCGACCAATCTGTCCACGTCGAGCGGTGCGGCCTTCGGCGTACGCGGCCGCCTGATCGGCTCGATCGTGGGCCTGCTGCTCTCGCTCGGCTACACCGCGCTGACGCTGTGGATCGGCGGCGACGTCATGATCGGCACCTTGGCGCGACTGACCGGGCTGCCCGACAACGGGATGATGCACAGCCTGGTGTACGCCCTGCTCGCGGGCGCCACCGTGGTCGCCGCGGTCTTCGGGTACCAGCTCCTGCTGCGCCTGAGCAAGGTGCTCGCGCTCGGCATGACGGGCCTGCTCGCGCTCGGACTCGTCGCGTACGCGGGTGACTTCACGACCGCGGCGCCGCCCGACACCCCGTATCTGCTCGGCTCCTTCTGGCCGACCTGGCTGCTCGCCACGGTGGCCGCCGGGCTCAGCGGGCCGGTCGCGTTCATCACGCTGCTCGGCGACTACACCCGCTATGTCTCGCCCCGCCGCTACTCCCAGCGCAAGGTTTTCCGGGCCACGTGTGTGGGCCTGACGGTGGGTCTGCTGGTGCCGCAGCTCTTCGGTACGTTCACGGCGCTCGCCGCGCGCGCCGGGCTCGACTACGCGGGGCCGCTGGTCGACGCGGCGCCCGGCTGGTACCTGGTGCCGCTGCTGCTCGCCGCCTCGGCCGGGTCGATCGGCAACGCGGGTCTGATGCTCTACTCCATGGGCCTCGACCTGGACGCCATCGTGCCCCGGGCGACCCGCACCCAGTCCACCGTGATCGTCGCCGTGGTCGCCACCGCCTTCGTCTTCGCCGGGCACTTCGCCTGGAACGCGCAGTCCGCGATGACGTCCTTCGTGCTGCTGCTCACGGCGATCGGCACGCCCTGGGCGGTCATCACGCTCATCGGACACCGGCGCCTGCGGGGCGAGTACGACGCCGAGGCGCTGCAGGTCTTCAACCGCCGCTCCAGGGGCGGCGCCTACTGGTTCCGCGGCGGCTGGAACGTGCAGGCCACCGTCTCCTGGACGGCGGGCGCGGCGGTCGGCCTGGCGGCCGTGTCGACGCCGATCTACGAGGGGCCGCTGCTCGGCCTGACCGACGGGGTCGACTGCAGCTTCATCCTTTCGGCTGCGGTCGGAGGGGTGTTGTATCTGGCCCTGACGTTGAAGGACACGCGCGGGGGGCAGGCGGCGCCGGTCACCTCAACCCCCGTACCGGACAACGCTCTTCACGAAGTTCGCAGCTGAGGACGGGCCCGAAGTCGGGCACACGTCCGAAAGGTTCGGACTTGCGCTCCCGCGCGCAGGTGTTCGCTCCTGTTGGATCCTGGCGGTTGATGGCCCGTCAGAACGATCCCGGTGATTCCCACAGGAGGCAGAGACATGCAACGTACGAAGACCTTGTCGGGCAGGCGGACCGTGCCCCTCGCACTCGGCTCCGCACTCGCGCTGCTCCCCGTCACCCTCGCCACGGTCCCGGCCTCGGCGGACGGGCCCCCGGCCCGCGCCGTGGTGGCCGGAACGCCCGCGCCGGGCGACGGGGTCCGGGCGAACGACGAGGTCCACCGCACCGCGAGCGACCTCGCACGGGAGCTCGGCGACCGCAGCGCGGGCAGCTATCTGGACGCCAAAACCGGGGAGCTGGTGGTCACCGTCACCAGCGAATCCGACGCTACAAAAGTACGGACGGCCGGAGCGCGGGCCGAAAAGGTCACCTATAGCGGCGCAGAACTGAAGGGCGCCATCGCCGCCCTGAAGAAGCGCGCCCAGACACCCGGCACCAGCTGGGGCATCGACCCCAGACGTAACCAGGTGGTGGTCGAGGCGGACCGCACCGTCTCCGCCGCCGAGCTCGACCGCGTCAAGAAGGTGGCCGCCGGACAGCGGGCCGCCGGACAGCGCGACGCGGTCCACGTCCGCCGGGTGGCGGGCACGTTCCGCCCCGAGGTGTCCGGCGGCGACGCGGTCTACGGCGGCGAGATCCGCTGCTCGGTCGCCTTCAACGTGGCGTCCGGCAGCACCCGGTACTTCCTCACCGCCGGGCACTGCACCAACGACGCCGCGGAGTGGCGGACCAACCCGGACGGCCCGGAGATCGGGCAGCGCACCGGCTCCAGCTTCCCGACCAACGACTACGGCATCGTCAAGCACACCGACGGCTCGAACCCGTACGGCAACGTCAACCTCTACAACGGCAACCACCAGGACATCACGTCGGCCGCGGACCCGGTGGTCGGCCAGGCCGTCAAGAAGAGCGGCTCCGCCACCAAGGTCACCTCGGGCTCGGTCACGCAGACGAATGTCACCGTCAACTACGGCAACGGCAACATCGTTCACGGCATGGTCAAGACCAACGTCTGCTCGGCGGGCGGAGACAGCGGCGGCGCCTACTTCGCCGGTTCCACCGCGCTCGGCATCCACTCGGGCAGCGCCGGCGACTGCAACAACGGCGTGGGCTCGGCGCTGTTCCAGCCGGTCAAGGAGGCGTTGGGGGCCTACGGCGTGAACGTGTACTGACCTCGCGTACGGCAGGAAGGCGCACAGCGCGAAGGCGCACACGCGCAAGGGGCCGCGCCCGGATCTCCCCGGGCGCGGCCCCCGCGTACCGCCGAACCCGTCAGCCCAGCTCGTGCATCCAGCCGTGCTTGTCCTCGGCCGTGCCGCGCTGGATGTCCAGCAGCGCCTCGCGGAGCTTCATCGTGACCTCGCCGGGCGTGCCGTCGCCCTGGGTCCACTCCGCGCCGTCCGTCTTCACCGTGCCGACCGGCGTGATGACCGCGGCGGTACCGCAGGCGAAGACCTCGGTCAGCGCTCCGCTCTCGGTGTCGCGCCGCCACTGGTCGATGGAGACCCGGGCCTCCTCGGACTCGTAGCCGAGGTCGCGGGCGACGCTGAGCAGCGAGTCACGCGTGATGCCCTCCAGGATGGAGCCGGTCAGCGTCGGCGTGACGATCTTGTCTCCGTACACGAAGTACAGGTTCATGCCGCCGAGTTCCTCGACCCACTTGTGCTCCACGGCGTCGAGGTAGCAGACCTGGTCGCAGCCGTGCGCCGCGGCCTGGGCCTGGGCGAGCAGCGACGCGGCGTAGTTGCCGCCGGTCTTGGCGTCGCCCATGCCGCCGGGGACGGCGCGCACCCGGTCCTGCGAGGCCCAGATGGAGACCGGCTTGACGCCGCCGGGGAAGTAGGCGCCGGCCGGGGAGGCGATCACCGCGAAGAGGTACTCGCTCGCGGGCTTCACACCGAGCCCGACCTCCGTGGCGATCATGAACGGGCGCAGGTACAGGGACTCCTCGCCGCCGTGCGCGGGCACCCACTCCTTGTCGTGCTGGACGAGCAGGTCGCAGGCCTCGACGAAGGTCTCGACGGGCAGTTCGGGCATGGCGAGCCGACGCGCCGACTTCTGGAAGCGCTCGGCGTTGGCCTGGGGCCGGAAGGTGGCCACGGAGCCGTCGGGCCTGCGGTACGCCTTCAGGCCCTCGAAGATCTCCTGGGCGTAGTGCAGCACCATCGTGGCCGGGTCGAAGGAGAGCGGGCCGTACGGCACCAGCTGGCCGTCGTGCCAGCCGCGGCCCTCGGTCCACCGGATCGTCACCATGTGATCGGTGAAGTGGCGGCCGAAACCGGGGTTGGCCAGGATCGCCTCACGCTCCGCGGCGGACAGCGGGTGCGAGGAGGGCTTGAGCTCGATCGAAGGCGTCGAGAGAGCCGAGGGCGTCGAGGGCGTCGTCATGAGTGCTTGTCCTTCACCGGTTTGTGTGTGACGGACCGCGCCCACGCCGCTGCTCAGGCGGAACGGCTGAACGGCTGCGCTGTCACGCTTACCCGCATACCGCGGCCCCGCGTTCGATTATCGCGCGTGCGGGGGCGTGGTGGAAGCGGCGTGCGTCGCGGCCCAGGGATCGATGGTGGCACCCGGCGGCGCATACGAGAAGCCGCCGGGTGCGGATGCGACCCGGCGGCTCGGTCCAACGAGGAGTCCTACGAGGAGAACTTCGGAGACCTGCGCAGCCCTACGCAGACCTCCACGGAGTGGAACCGACGGGTCAGCCGGTTACTCGTCCGGCGAGCGCGTCGCCGATCTCATCCGTGGTACGAGACGATCCGTCCCGCTCCGCGAGGTCGGCCGCGACGGCCTCCTCGACCCGCGCGGCCTCGGCGTCGTACCCGAGGTGGCGCAGGAGCAGCGCGACGGACAGGACCGTGGCGGTCGGGTCGGCCTTGGCCTGGCCCGCGATGTCGGGCGCGGAGCCGTGCACGGGCTCGAACATGGACGGGAACTCGCGGGACGGGTTGATGTTCCCGGAGGCCGCGACGCCGATGCCGCCGGAGACGGCCGCGGCGAGGTCGGTGATGATGTCGCCGAAGAGGTTGTCGGTGACGATCACGTCGAACCGCTCGGGCTGCGTGACGAGGAAGATCGTCGCCGCGTCCACGTGCAGGTAGTCGGTGGTGACCTCGGGGAACTCGGCGGCCACCTTGTTGAAGATGTTGGTCCAGAGGTGACCGGCGTACGAGAGCACGTTGTTCTTGTGCACCAGGGTCAGCTTCTTGCGCGGACGCGCCTGCGCGCGGGCGAAGGCGTCGCGGACCACGCGCTCGACACCGAAGGCGGTGTTGACCGAGACCTCGGTGGCGACCTCGTGCTCGGTGCCCTGGCGGATGGTGCCGCCATTGCCGGTGTACGGACCCTCGGTGCCCTCACGGACGACCACGAAGTCGATCTCGGGCTGGCCCTTGAGCGGGGTCTCGACACCGGGGAGCAGCTTCGACGGCCGCAGGTTCACGTGGTGGTCGAAGAGGAAGCGGAGCTTCAGCAGGAAGCCGCGCTCCAGGACGCCGGACGGGACCGAGGGGTCACCGATCGCGCCGAGCAGGATCGCCTCGTGCTGCTTGAGCGCCTCGACATCGGCGTCGGTGAGGGTCTCACCGGTCGCGTGGTAGCGCTTCGCGCCGAAGTCGTACTCCTTGGTCTCCAGCTTCACGTCCTGAGGCAGGACGGCAGTGAGGACCTTGAGGCCTTGGGCCACGACCTCGGGGCCGATGCCGTCGCCGGGGATGACTGCGAGTTTGATGCTGCGAGACATGGAGCGAGCGTACGCCTCGTCTTAGGCCTTGACATAGGCTGTCCGCGATGTGGACGTCAGGTGTTGACCGCCCTCTGACCTCACCCCGGCCTCATCCCCAATCACCGTACGGGCTTGGGGTTTTCACCACACGTTCACTCGAAAGCCTGGCCCCAGTTCTAAGTTACTGGGAAGTTCAGAGCTCATGACTGCACACTCCAGGGGGACACCCCCCGGACCCCCCGTCCCTAACGTCGGCATCCCTGAGCAGCTCGCCAAGCGTCTCAGCATGCCGGAGCAGCACGAGTATCTGCGCGCCAAGCACGCCCGCCCCAAGGTCTCCCGGCGTGGTGCGATCATCGGTGGCCTGGTGACCGCCGGGGCCGCCGGTGGTGGCGGTCTCCTGGTCGGTACGGGGACGGCGAGCGCCCAGTCGCCGACGCTCGCCGCGTCGGCCGCCACCGCCGAGGTGGACGGTTCGCTCGTGGCCCCCTTCGGGCGGCATCTGGCCTTCGGGGCCGATCCCAAGACGCAGATGCGGATCTCCTGGCAGGTGCCGTTCGCGGTGAAGAACCCGTACATCCGGGTGGGCACCACTCCGTGGGAGCTGAGCCGGAAGATCGAGGCGGAGGTGCGGCCGCTGCACACCCCGGCGCTGTCCGCGAAGCTGCCGGAGGTGGACCAGTTCTTCCTGCACGCCGCGCTCGACGGTCTCAAGCCCGGCACGACGTACTACTACGGCGTCGGGCACGACGGCTTCGACCCGACGTCGCCGGAGCGGATGGGCACCCTCGGCACCTTCCGCACCGCGCCCGCGCAGCCGGAGAAGTTCGTGTTCACGGCCTTCGGCGACCAGGGCGTGAGCTACCACGCGCTCGCCAACGACCAGTTGATCCTGGGTCAGAACCCGTCCTTCCATCTGCACGCGGGCGACATCTGCTACGCGGACTCCAGCGGGCACGGCAAGGAATCGGACACCTACGACGCGCGCGTGTGGGACACGTTCCTGGCGCAGACCGAGTCGGTGGCGAAGTCGGTGCCGTGGATGGTGACGACCGGCAACCACGACATGGAGGCCTGGTACTCGCCGAACGGCTACGGCGGCCAGTCGGCCCGCTGGTCGCTGCCCGAGAACGGCTTCGACCCGAAGGCCGCGCCGGGCGTGTACTCGTTCACGTACGGCAATGTCGGGGTGGTGGCGCTCGACGCGAACGACGTCTCGTACGAAATACCGGCCAACAAGGGCTATTCGGACGGGAAGCAGACCGAGTGGCTGGACAAGCGGCTGCGCGAGCTGCGGGCGGACGCGAGCATCGACTTCATCGTGGTCTTCTTCCACCACTGCATGTACTCGACGGCGACGCACGCCTCGGACGGCGGGATGCGCGACGCGTGGCTGCCGCTGTTCACCAAGTACCAGGTGGACCTGGTGATCAACGGCCACAACCATGTGTACGAGCGCACCGACGCCATCAAAAACGGCGAGGTCGGCAAGCCGGTGCCGATCGGCGAGACGACGGATCCGACCCGCGACGGCATCGTCTATGTGACGGCGGGCGGCGCGGGCAAGGAGCTGTACAGCTTCGGCCCGGGCGTGCCGGACAGCTACGAGGGCGCGGTGGACGATCAGGAGACGATCGTCACGTTCCACTGGACGAAGCTGCGGGTGCCCGACCCGGACACCGTGGAGTGGTCACGCGTCAGGTACACCGGCTACTCGTTCCTCGCGGTGGAGGTGGAAACGGGTGCGCAACCCCGGATGACGGTCTCCGCGCTCGCCGAGAGCGGCAAGCGCGTGGACCACTTCGAGATTCGGCGTTCCGGCGGTACGTCGGCTCAGTGACGGCTCAGTGACCGGTGGCGCCGCCGTTGTCCCTGCGGTCGAGGGCACGCTGCAGGGCGGCGGCGGCGTTCTTGCGCTCGTGTTCGCTCGTACGGGAGAGGCGGCGGACGCGGCGGGCGGGGGCGACGGTCGTCTCGGACATGGTGCATCGACTCCTTGAGCACACGACGGCGTGCGGAGAGGGGGTGTTTCGAGACGCCGGAAGGGGCGGGGAGGCGCGGTCGCAGGGGTTGCCTGCTTCGGTGACCGGCTCACATCCGCCGTTCGCTTGATCGAGCGAGACGTTCGGCTTCTACAAAGTTAGGACAGCCGCGGGCTTCTGTCTCCACAATTACTCGGACTTCCTACTATCTGAGACGACGATCACGCGCGAGCCGCTGCGGCCCTCTGGTCAGGGTGGAGCGGCGGGCGGCACACTCGGCCGCATGCCAGAGACAGTTGAACGCTGGACACCGATCCACGGACAGCCGTATCGCCCCGTCCCGTACCGCCCCGAGCGGATGCCGCAGGAGGAGTCCCGCAGGCGCGCGGCCGAGCTGCGGGAGCGGATGGGGGCCCGCAGGACCGTCCGCCAGTTCGCGCCGGACCCGGTGCCGGACCAGGTGGTGCGCGACGCCATCGCCTGCGCGGCGACCGCGCCGTCCGGGGCGCATCAGCAGCCGTGGACGTTCGCGCTGGTCCGTGACCCGGAGATACGCCGCCGGATCCGCGAGGCCGCGGAGCATGAGGAGCAGATCAGTTACGACGGGCGGCTCGGCGAGCAGTGGCTCGCGGCGCTGCGGCCGTTGGGCACGGATGAGGTGAAGCCGCATCTGACGGATGCGCCCGCGCTGGTCGTGGTGTTCAAGGAGCGGTACTGGCTGGGGGACGACGGCACGAAGCACAAGCACTATTACGTCGACGAGTCGGTGGGCATCGCGGTCGGCATGCTGCTCTCGGCCCTGCACCTCTCGGGCCTCGCGGCCCTGGTCCACACGCCCAGCCCGATGCGCTTCCTGTCGGAGGTCCTCGGCCGCCCCGAGAACGAGAAGGCGTTCGCGGTGATCCCGGTGGGCTATCCGGCGGACGACTGCCAAGTGCCGGACCTGGTGCGCAAGTCGCTGGATCAGGTGCTGGTGGAGGTCTGAGCGGGGGGCTGGCCGGGGGCGTTTCCCCAGCGCCGGAGGGGCTACCAACAGCCCGTCCGGCGTTTGAGGACGACGCCCTCCCCCAAGCTCTCGGCTTCGCTCGAGCAGGGAGGTACCCCCCTGGGCGGACATGGGGGTCTGGGGGCTTGCCCCCAGTTACGGGAAGGGGCGGGCTGGGGAAGAAAGAAGCCGCCCCCGGACGGCACGGGGGGAGTCCATCCAGGGGCGGCGTTGACGGGGGCGTCAGCCCATGTGCGGGTGTCAGCCCATGTGCGGGTACGTGTAGTCCGTCGGCGGGACCAGGGATTCCTTGATGGCGCGGGTCAGGGTCCAGCGCATCAGGTTCTGCGGGGCACCCGCCTTGTCGTTGGTGCCCGAAGCGCGGCCACCGCCGAAGGGCTGCTGGCCGACGACCGCACCCGTCGACTTGTCGTTGATGTAGAAGTTGCCGGCCGCGTAGCGGAGCTTGTCCATGGCGTCGCGCGCCGCCGCACGGTCGGACGCGATGATCGAGCCGGTCAGGGCGTATGCCGACACCGACTCCATCTGCTTCAGCATCTCGTCGTACGCCTCGTCCTCGTAGACGTGCACCGCGAGGATCGGGCCGAAGTACTCGGTCGTGAAGACCTCGTTCTCCGGGTCCGAGCACTCGATGACCGTCGGACGGACGAAGTAGCCGACCGAGTCGTCGTACGTACCACCGGCGATGATCTTGCAGGTGGGGTCCGCGGCCGCACGGTCGATCGCCGCCTTGTTCTTCGCGAACGCGCGGTCGTCGATCACGGCGCCGATGAAGTTCGACAGGTCGGTGACGTCACCCATCTTGATGCTGTCGACCTCGGCCGCGAACTCGTCGCGCAGGCCACCCTCCCAGATCGAGCGCGGCACGTACGCACGCGAGGTGGCCGAGCACTTCTGGCCCTGGAACTCGTAGGAGCCACGGGTCAGCGCGGTCTTGAGGACCGCCGGGTCGGCCGACGGGTGGGCGACCACGAAGTCCTTGCCGCCGGTCTCACCGACGATGCGCGGGTACGACTTGTACTTGTCGATGTTGTTGCCGACCGTCTTCCACAGGTGCTTGAAGGTCTTGGTCGAGCCGGTGAAGTGGATGCCCGCGAGGTCCGGGTGCTCCAGGGCGACCTCCGAGACCGCCAGGCCGTCACCCGTGACCAGGTTGATGACGCCCTTCGGCAGACCGGCCTCCTCCAGGAGCTGCATGAGCAGCACGGCGGCGTGGGTCTGCGTCGGGGACGGCTTCCAGACCACCACGTTGCCCATCAGGGCGGGGGCGGTGGGCAGGTTGCCCGCGATGGCCGTGAAGTTGAACGGCGTGATCGCGTACACGAAGCCTTCGAGCGGGCGGTGGTCCAGACGGTTCCAGACGCCCTTGGAGTTGGCCGGGGGCTGCTCGGCCAGGATCTTGCGGGCGTACGCGACGTTGAACCGCCAGAAGTCGATCAGCTCGCAGGGGGTGTCGATCTCGGCCTGCTGGGCCGTCTTCGACTGCCCGAGCATGGTCGACGCGGCCAGCGTCTCGCGCCACGTCGTGGAGAGCAGCTCGGCGGCGCGCAGGATGATCGCGGCGCGGTCGTCGAAGGACGTCGCGCGCCAGCCGGGCGCGGCGGCGAGCGCGGCGTCGATGGCGTCCTGCGCGTCCTGCTGCGTCGCGTTGCGATACGTGCCGATGACGGCCTTGCGGTTGTGCGGCTGCACGACCTGGAAGGTCTCGCCGCCACCCATGCGCTTCTCGCCGCCGATGGTGCACGGCAGGTCGATCGGGTTCTCGGCCAGCTCCTTGAGCTTGGCCTCGAGACGGGCCCGCTCGGGGGTGCCCGGGGCGTAGGTGTGCACCGGCTCGTTCACCGGGGTGGGGACCTGGGTTACAGCGTCCATGGCTTCCTTGACTCCTTGTCGAGGGTGGAGGGCTCCTCGGCCCTGGGGTCGGTCGCGGTACTCGGCGCGGTGATCAGTTCTTGGTGATCATCGAGCGGGCGAAGAAGAGCAGATTGGCCGGCTTCTCGGCGAGGCGGCGCATGAAGTATCCGTACCAGTCGGTGCCGTAGGCGGTGTAGACGCGCATGCGGTGTCCCTCCGCTGCCAGGCGAAGGTGCTCGTCGCTGCGGATCCCGTACAGCATCTGGAACTCGTAATCGTCGAGCTTGCGCCCGGCGCGCCGGGCCAGCTCCTGGGCGATGGAGATCAGACGCGGGTCGTGGGACCCGATCATCGGGTACCCGTCGCCCTCCATCAGGATTTTCAGGATGCGGACGTACGCCTTGTCGATTTCCGCCTTGTCCTGGATCGCGACGGAGGCGGGCTCTTTGTACGCCCCCTTCACGATACGCACGCGGCTGCCGTTCGCGGCAAGCCTCCGGGCGTCGTCCTCGGTACGGAAGAGGTAGGCCTGGATGACGCAGCCGGTCTGCGGAAAGTCCTTCCGCAGCTCCTCGTGGATGGCGAACATCGAGTCCAGGGTGGTGTGGTCCTCGGCGTCCAGGGTGACGGTGGTGCCGATCCGCGCGGCGGCCTCGACGACCGGGCGGACGTTGGCGAGGGCCAGCTCGTGGCCTCCCTCGAGCGCCTGGCCGAACATGGAGAGCTTCACGGACATCTCGGCGCGCTCGCCGAGGCCGAGGCCCGCCAGGTGCTCGATCAGATCCAGGTAGGCGTCACGGGCGGCGGCGGCCTGCTCCGGCGTGGTGATGTCCTCGCCGACCACGTCCAGGGTGACCTCAAGCCCCTTGGCGGCGGCGTCCTGCACGACCGGAATGACCTGATCGACGGTCTCTCCGGCGATGAACCGTTCGACGACCTGCTTGGTGCCGGGCGCGGCCGAGACGAAGCGGCGCATCTTGTCGCTGCGCGACGCGGCGAGGATCACGGGAGCCAGCACGGGGCACCTCCAAGTGGGCAGGGATTGAGCCGCCACCGACCGGTCGCCCCTCGGGGACCCCCTTGGGGAACGAAGCAGCAACGGTGCGGGAGCAGCACGGAGAACCACCGTGAAACCTAAGGATCGCTCCGATCGTGGACCATCGACACCTGTCACGCATCCGTGGCCCGGATCTCAGACAGATGTATGAGGAAGCGCGCGGGGTGGCGCAGAATGGGCGGCGTGAAAGGCGATTACCAGGACCTGGTCGATGAGATCTCCGCGCTGCTCGGCGCCCCGGCGACCCTGGAGAACCGGGACTTCGGCCTGATCGCCTTCGGCGCGCACGAAGGCGGCGGGGAGCTGGACGAACTCGAGCTCGACCCGGTGCGCACCCGGTCGATCCTCACGCGCCGCTCGACGCCCGCGGTGCGCACCTGGTTCGAGGGCTTCGGCATCACGCGCGCCACGGAACCGGTGCGGATCCCGGCGGCCCCGGAGGCGGGCGTGCTGCGCTCGCGACTCTGTCTTCCGGTACGGCATCGGGGCGTCGTGTACGGGTACGTGTGGCTGCTCGACTCGGACCCGGGCCCCTCGGAGGACCAGCTCGCGGCCGCCATGGAGGTGACCGAGCGGATCGGGGTGCTTCTCGCCGACGAGGCGTCCGTGGAGGACGACGCGGCGCGCGAGTTCCGCGCCGTGCTCATGGCGGGCCGCGGGCGGCAGGGGGCCGCCGGTGCGGAGGCGTCGCTGGCCGCGCTGCGCACCGCCCTCGGGCCGGACGCGGACGCGCTGCACGCGGTCGTCTGCGTCACGCCGTGGCCGGGCGAGGACACCCTGGGCGCCCGGCGCGCGCCCGGGATCGCGGCGGTGTGCGTGGTGCCCTCGCCGGAGGAGGGTGCCGGGGGTGCGGCGGGCTCGGTGGGTGCCGCGGGTGCGGCCGGTTCTTCGGGGGTGGCGGGAGGCGCCGGTTCCGTGGGGCCGCCCGCGCCGGGCGTGAGCAACGGCCGCGGCGGCCGTTTTAACGGCTCCGCGCAGCACGCCGTGCCCGACTCCCCCGCGCCCGGCGGCGCGGCACGCGGCGGCACCGGGTACGCCCTGGCCGCCCTCGTCCGGCTCCGTTCCGCCGAGTCGCTCACCCCACCGCGTACCGCCGCGGAGCGCCTGTTGCGGGCGGCCGGAGGCCCGGCCACCGCGGGTATCTCGGCGCCCCGCCGTGGCCTGGCCGAACTCCTCGACGCCTGGCGGGAGTCGGGGGCCGCGGCGGCCACCGCGGCGGTCCGCGGCGCGGGGCACGGTCCGGGGAACGGCACGGCAGGGCGTACGACCAAAGCCACCAAAGCCACAGCGGGCACGCGCACCGGGCCGGGCGCCGAGCCCGGCTCCCGTATCGCCGAATGGGCCTCGCTCGGACCGTACCGGCTGCTCACCGCGCTCCCCCGCGAGATCGCCCACGACCCGAGCGTCCGCGAGCTGCTCCGCCACCCCGAACTCGCCCGCACCGCCGAGGCGTTCCTCGACCACGCGGGCCAGGCGGGCCGCACGGCGGCGGCGCTCGGCGTGCACCGGCAGACGCTCTACTACCGGCTGTCCCGCGTGGAGGCGCTCACCGGCCTCGACCTGGACGAGGGCGAGGACCGTCTGCTGCTCCACATGGCCCTGAAGTCGGCACACCTGTAGGCCCCACCGGCCCACGCCTGTAGGCCCACCGGCCCTCACCGCGTCGGCGAGCCGCGCACCCGCCCCGCGGCTACCGTGGAAGGCAGGGCGCCGCCTCCGCGCCGGACGGGTCGGCCCCCTGTGGGAGGCCCCGGTGTCCGCACAACCGCTCGATCCGACGACCGTGACGGCCCTGGTCGCGAATGCCGCCGCCGCACCCTCCCTGCACAACGCACAGCCGTGGACCTTCCGCTTCCACAGCGGCAGTCGTACGTTCCACGTCCGGGCGGATCTCGAACGGGCCATGCAGCACGCCGACCCGAGCACCCGCGGCCTCCATATCGGCTGCGGCGCGGCCCTGTTCAACCTGCGCGTAGCCGCCGCGGACGCGGGCTGGGAGCCCACCACCCGGCTGCTGCCCGACCCGGCGGACCCGGGGCTGCTCGCGACGGTCGAACTCGTCGGCCCCACGCTCCCCGAGACCGATCTCGCCCCGCTGCATCCCGCGATCGCGCGCCGCCACACCAGCCGCGCGCCGTTCTCGGACGAGGAACTGCCCGAGGAGATCCAGGACGGCCTCCGCGGCGCCGCCGTCGCGGAGGGGGCCCGCCTGGTCTTCCCCGACCCCTGGCACGTGGAGGAGATCCTGGATCTGGTCCACGACGCCGAGGCCCGCGACACGCTCGACGCCCCAGGGCCCGGTGTGGACGAGGACACGGCCCGCTGGACGCACACCGGCACCAGCTCCGATACGGAGGGGATCCCCGCCTACGCCTTCGGCCCCACTCAGCGGGACGGCCGGGCCCCCGTACGGGACTTCGCGGGCCGACGCCCCATGCCGCACCGCGAAAAGGCGACGTTCGAGAAGGAGCCCCACCTGGCCCTGCTCGGCACGGCCGAGGACCAGCCGCGTGACTGGCTGATCGCCGGGCAGGCCCTGGAGCGCGTACTGCTCCAGGCCACCCTGGACGGCCTGGCGACCTCGCTCACCTCGCACGCCCTGGAGTGGCCCGAACTGCGGTGGGCCGTACGGGATCCGCTGTCATCGATGGGGTACGTACAGATGGTGCTGCGGCTCGGATACGTGGATCCCCGATACGGGGAGAAGAGCCCCGCTACGCCGCGCCGCCCGGTGGGCGAGGTGCTCGACGTGCTCGACATCTCCTAGGCCGACCCGTCAGGGTCGTGGGCCGACCCCTCAGGCGGCAAGGCGGCGGATCGCCTCCACGATGTCCTTGCCCTTGGGCGCGACCTCCGGGTCGAGCGCCATCTGCACGACCATGCCGCTGACCAGCGTCATGTAGAAGGACCCGAAGATCCGGATGTCCTCCTCCGAAAGGTCTTCCTCCGCAAGCCCGTTGAACATCGCGACGAGCCCCGCGCGCCCCTCCGGCTGCGCCTTGACGAAGGCCGCACGCATCTGTGGGTCGGTGTCGCTGCGCATGATGGCCTCGAACTGCGCCCGCCACAGGCCCCGGTGCTTCCCGAACACCTCGACGGCGAGATTCCACCCCGACTCGAAGCGCTCCCCGAGGCTCGCGTCCGGGCGCACCCTGCGGTGCATCGCCGCCTCGATCTCGTCGCCCCAGTCGCCCATCGCCGCGAACATCGCCTCGCGCAGGAGCGCGTCCTTGGACCCGTAGTGGTAGCCGATCGAGGCGAGGTTGGTTCCGGACTCGGCCACGATGTCGCGCGCCGTCGTGCGCCAGCCCTTCTCGATGAGGCAGCGCTTCGCGCCTTCGAGCAGGTCTTCCCGGTGTCCCATGCGGCCAGCATAGGGCCCGCCCCGGACACCCGTACAAGACGGCCGTACATGACAGGCGTACATGACAGCCGCACAAGACGGCCGTACAAGACAGATGTCTCATACGCTCGTACTAGACATGCGTTTAAGACGCTCGTACATTGACCGTCATGACTGAATCCACGGAACTCCGCGCCGGCCGCAAGGAGTGGACCGCCCTCGGCGTCCTGATGCTCCCGCTGCTGCTGGTCTCGATGGACGTCTCGGTGCTCTACTTCGCGATCCCCGCGATCAACGCGGACCTCGCACCGAGCGGCACCGCGCAGCTCTGGATCTTCGACATCTACGGCTTTGTGCTCGCCGGACTCCTGATGACGATGGGCTCGCTCGGCGACCGCATAGGCCGCCGCAAGCTCCTCCTGATCGGCGCCACCGCCTTCGGCGCGGCCTCCGTCGCGGCCGCCTACGCGCAGAGCGCCGAGATGCTGATCGCGGCCCGGGCCGTGCTGGGCATCGGCGGCGCGACCCTGATGCCGTCGACGATGGGCCTGGTCCGCAATCTCTTTCAGGACGCGGGGCAGCGCGCGAAGGCGATCGGGGTGTGGTCGGCCGTGATGACCGGTGGGGTCGCGCTCGGCTCAATAATGAGCGGGGTGCTCGTCGAGCACTTCTGGTGGGGCTCGGTGTTCCTCGTGAACCTGCCCGCGATGGTGCTGCTGCTCGTTCTGGCCCCGGTCCTGATACCGGAGTTCAAGGCCGAGCGGCCGGGTCGCTTCGACCTGCCCAGCGTGCCGCTCTCGATGGCCGCCGTCCTGCCGGTCGTCTACGCCCTCAAGGAGCTGCCCGCGCACGGCGTGCGGGGTGAGTATCTCGGGGCGCTCGCCGCCGGTCTGTTCTTCGCGGTGCTTTTCGTACGGCGGCAGCGCACCGTCGCCGAACCGCTGATCTCTCCCGCCCTGTTCCGCGGGCCCGGCTTCGGCCCGGCCGTCTCGGTGAACCTCGTCGCGGCCTTCGGCATGATGGGCTCGGCCTTCTTCACCACGCAGTATCTACAGTCGGTGCTCGGCAACAGCGCGATGGAGGCCGCCCTGTGGTCGCTGCTTCCGTCGGTGCCCATCGGGGTCGCGGCACCGGTCGCCACCGGGCTCGTGCAGCGCGGCATACGGCGGGCGTACGTCGTCGGGGCGGGCTTCGTCATCGCGGCGACCGGGTTCGGGCTTCTGGCCCTGACCGGCACCGACTCGCTCTGGCTGGCGCTCGCCGGATGCGGGGTCCTGGCCTCCGGTCTCGTCATGGTGTTCTCCCTGGTGACCGATATGGCCCTGAGCGCGGCCCCACCGGAGCGCGCGGGCTCGGCGTCCTCGCTCCTGGAGACCGGGCAGGAGTTCGGCGGGGCGCTCGGGATGGCGGTACTCGGCTCGGTCGTCACCTCGGTGTACGCCCACGGGATGCCCGCGGGGGCGCCCGCGGCGGCACGCGAGACGCTGGGCGGGGCGGTCGCGGTGGCCGGGGAGCTGCCGGGCCGGTCCGGCACCGCGCTGCTCGCGGCGGCGCGGGAAGCGTTCACCACGGGGATGCACGTCGCCGCGCTGGCCGGGGCGGGGGTGCTTGTCGCCGCGGCGGTCCTTGCGGCGGTGACGCTGCGGCGGGCGGGGGCCGGGGCGTCGGGAGGTGAGACAGGGGCGCCGGAAGACGAGCCAGCAGCCGAGACCGGCAGCGGCACCGGCACCGGCACCGCCGTATCTCACACCGCCCCAACTCACACCGCCGCCGGGCGCGTTGCCGCCAGCGGAAAGTGACCCTTACTTCCGCAGCCGTACGTCGAACGCGTCCCGCAGCCCGTCCCCGATGAAGTTGAACGCGGCGACGACCAGGACGATCGCGATGCCCGGCGGGAAGATCAGCCACCAGTAGCCGTTCTGCGTATAGGTGATCCCGGCCGAGAGCATCGAGCCCCAGTCCGCGGACGGCGGCGGGATGGACAGGCCGAGGAAGGCGAGGTAGCTGACGTAGAGGATCGCGTCGGCGATCTGGAACGTGCAGTTGACGATGACCGTGCCGATCGCGTTCGGCACGATGTGCCGGAAGACGGCGCGCGCACCGCCGCCGCCCATCATGCGCATCGCCTGGATGTACTCGCGGTTGCTGAGGGACAACGCCTCGCCGCGTACCAGACGGGCCGGGGAGAGCCAGGCGACCCCCGCGATGATCACCACGAGGACGCCCTTGCTCGGCGTGATGATCGCCGCGACCACGACGAGCAGGAACATCGCCGGAATGGCGAGCGCCGCGTCCGTGATCCGCATCATCACGGCGTCGAGCCAGCCGCCGAAGTACCCCGCGACCGCGCCGTACACGGTGCCGAACAGGGTGGCCAACAGACCGGCGGCCAGGCCGATTTCGAGCGAGGTCTGCCCGGCGACCATCAGCCGCCCGAGCAGGTCGTAGCCGAGGTCGGTGGTGCCGAGAAGATGGCCGTCCGTGCCGGGCGAAAGGTTCGCCCGGGACAGGTCGGTGTGGATCTGATCCGTCGGGTGGAGCAGCGGCCCGAGATAGCTGAAGGCGAGCAGGAGGACCAGGAGCACCATGCCGGTCAGGGCGAGCTTGTTGCCGGTGAACACCCGCAGGGTGCGGCGGGCCAGCGAGGGCGTGGTGGTGGCCTGCGCAGCGTCCTCCTGGCCCGGCTGCTCGGTGCCGGGGACGGTCGTCGTCGTACTCATGCCACGCTCCGGATCCGGGGGTCGAGGACGGCGTACAGGACGTCGGTGAGCAGCGAGCCGAGCACGGTGGCGACCCCGACGACCAGCGTCACGCCGAGCAGCACGGGGAAGTCGGAGCCCTGCGCCGCGTTCCAGAACAGCAGCCCCATGCCCGGGTAGTTGAACATCGACTCGACGACGAGGGCGCCGCTGAACAGCGTCGGCAGATACAGGCCAAGGAGCGTGGCCAGCGGGATCAGGGCGTTGCGCAGCACATGGCGGACCAGGACGCGGCGGCTCGACATGCCCTTCGCCATCGCCGTACGGACGTAGTCCTCGGTGAGGTGGTCGAGGACCGCCGAGCGCATATAGCGGCTGAACATCGCCACGATCCCGAAGGCCATGGTGACCACCGGAAGCACCAGACCCGGGAAGCCGCCGAGGAGTTCACCGATGGACCCGCCCTGCGGGGCCTCCGCCGGGAAGACCGGCATGACCTGCGCGAACAGGATGATCATGATGAGGCCGAGGAAGAACACCGGCGTCGCGTAGAGCAGAAAGGCGAGCCCGGTGAGCACATAGTCCGAGGCCTTGCCCCGCCGCACCGCCTGAAGCAGGCCCAGCGGGATCGCGATGAGCACGGCGAGTACGGTCGAAAGGACCGTCAGAAGCAGCGTCTTGGGGAGGCGCTGCGCGAGGAGATCGAAGACGGGCGAGTTGAGCTTGAACGACTCCCCCAGGTCCCCGGTGAGCAGCCGCTCGAGGTACATGAGGTACTGCGTCGGCAGCGAACGGTCGTAGCCCTGCTGGTGGTTGAAGTGCGCGATCTGCTCCGCGGTGCCCTTGGGCCCGAGGATGGCGCGGGCCGGGCCACCCGGGAGCATATGAAGCAGGACGAAGACGATGACGGAGACGAGGAAGAGGACGACGAGCGCCTGCAGGAAGCGCTTGACCAGAAACCCGGCGAAGCCGTTCACGAATCGCCCCCCTCCTTCTGTACGGACTTCTTGACGAAGTACCAGTGCTGCGGCGCCAACGTGACCGTCGGGTTCTGCTCGATGCCGCGCAAGTCATTGCGGATCACCGACACTTGGTACGCCGGGTTCGGCATCCACATCACGGGCAGCTGCTCGGCCAGGTACTCGCCGTACGCGTGCACCGGCTTCATGCCGGGCTCGTACTGCACCGCCCTGATCAGACGGTCGGCCTTCTTGTCGCTGTAGTTGCCGAAGTTGGCGGACGCCCCGGTGGAGAAGAGCTGCTCACCGCTCGGGTTGAGCGGGTAGTACCAGCTGCCCGCCGTCCCGAAGAACGACATGTCCCACGCGCAGCCGGGGTCCTTCGCCGTGCAGGGAACGGAATTGCCGAGCACGGAGTTGAGCGGCTGCTCTCGCACGGTCAGCTGGATACCGGCCTTGCCGAGGGAGGACTTGAGCTCCTGCATCATGTTCGTCGTCTCGGTCGAGCCGGACTGCGAGAGCAGCGTGAGTTCGAGCGGCGCGTTCCGCTCGATGCCCCGGCCGCACTCGGTGGGACCCGTTCCGGGGCGGACGCAGCGCGCGGTGCCGTCCTTGGTCCGCCAGCCGTGCGCGGCGAGCAGCTCGCGGGCTTTGTTCACGGAGAAGGGGTACTTGTTTCGCTCCATGTCCTTGGACAGGTACTGGCTCTTCGGCGTCGCCGGCACCGGACCGAGCGTCGGTGTCGCGCTCCCCTGCCAGATGACCTCGCTCATCGCCTTCTGGTCGACCAGGTGCTGCATCGCCTGGCGGAGGTAGAGCTGGTCGATCAACGGACCCGCGTGCGTGGAGTTGAAGTTGTAGACGATGTACGTCGCCGCCCAGCCCTCCCACGGGTCCACCCGGTACCCCCTGCCCTGGAACTTCTCCTTCTGCGCGAGCACGGACGGCGGGATGTAGCCGTAGTCGACGCCGCCGGAACGCAGCACGTTGTACTCGGAGTCGGCGGTCGTAAAGGGCTTGAAGACCACCTTGTCGAGGTGCGGCCGCTCCGAAGACGGCCCGGTGTACTTCTTGTTGGGTATGAGGGTGACCTGGCCACCGGCCGTCCAACCCGCCAGCTTCCAGGGGCCGTTGATCGTCTGCCACAGCGGGTCGGAGGCGTACCGGCCGAGGTTCTTGGCGTGCCGGGTGAGCCGCGCGAAGACCGCCTTGGCACCCTTCGCCGTGCGGTCCCAGTCGCCGATCTTCCCGCCGTCCCGCTGGGCATCCCAGGCGTGCTGGGGCAGGGCCCGCATCAAGGTCAGCTGGTTGGCGGTGAACCAGTCCGGGTTGTACGCACGGTCCAGGTGCAGTCGTACGGTGTGGTCGTCGACCGTCTCGAACCGCTGGACGTTGTCCGGCATCGTCCCGACCGAGTAGTTGCCCCAGTCCGCCTTGTTGGCCTTGACCAGGTTGAACCAGAACTCCACGTCACGGGCGGTCACTTGGGTGCCTTCGGACCAGGTCACGCCCTTGCGCAGCGGCACCGTGACGGTCTTGTTGCCGTCGGAGTAGTGCGGCTTCAGGCCGAGCGTGCCCGGGCCGTACGAGGTCAGCTCGCCCTCCGCCGCGTCCTGCACGGCGCTGTACACCGGCAGGAACAGCAGCTGGTAGATGCCGCTGTTGTACGAGGCGCCATAGCCGGGCGCACCGATCGGGAAGATCCAGTTCGGGGTGGCGGCCGGGGGCAGCGCCATGGTCGCCGTACCGCCCTCGACGGGCACCCCGCCGGTGGGGCCCATGTCGATGCGGCCGCCCTCGCGGGTGCACCCCGTGAGCAGGAGCACCGCGAGCGCGAGCGCGGCTGCCGCCGCGGATCTGAGGGAGCGCATGCTGAAGGGGCCTCCATGGTGTGGACGGAGGGGCGCCCGAACGCTAGGACCGACGAGAAAAACAAGTCAATAGCTTCGTTCGCCTAAACGCCACCTCTGGTCAACTTCCTTTTGTTCGCCCTACGGTTGGGACCGTTACCGAAAGAAGTAGGAGGGCGGCGGCGTGGCCGGAACGACAGTCGGCGAACCAGGGTCCGAACCGGGGTCGACGCAGCACATCCTCCAGCTGGTCTCCTCGGGCGCCGCCTCCTCCCGGGCCGATCTCGTACGGGAGTTGAGGCTGGCCCCGTCGACGGTGTCGGCCCGGGTGCAGGAACTCGTCTCCGCGGGCCTGCTCAGCGAGTCCGGCGAGGGCGCCTCCCGCGGCGGCCGTCGGCCCCGGCTGCTTCGCGTGCGCGCGGAGGGCGGCGTCGCGCTCGCCGCCGACCTCGGCAGCCACCACGCGCGGCTCGGCGCCGTCGACCTCGGCGGCACCGTCCTTGAGGCCGTCGACCTGCCCCACGACATCACCGCGGGCCCCGAGTCCGCCGTCGACTGGCTCTGCGAACGCGTCACCCAACTCGCCGACGCGCAGCGCGAGTCGGGCAGTACCGTGCGCGCCCTCGGCGTCGCCTTCCCCGGCCCCGTACAACCCGGCGAGCAGCGCGTCATCAGCCCGTCCCGGATGCCGGGCTGGCACCGCTACCCGCTGCGCGAGGTCCTGTCCGAGCGCCTCGGCATGCCCGTGACCGTCGGCAACGACGCCACGATGATGGCCGTGGGCGAGCACCAGGCCGCACGGCCCGAACTCGATCACCTGGTCGTGGTCAAGGCGGGCCGCGGCATCGGCAGCGGCGTCATCACCGCGGGCAAGCCGCACGACGGCGCCAGCGGCTGTGCGGGCGACATCAGCCACGTACGCGTGGACGCGGCGGGCGACCGGCCGTGCAGCTGCGGCAACATCGGCTGTCTGGAAACCGTCGCCAGCGGCGCCGCCCTCATCCGTGAACTGGCCCTCCAGGGCGTGCAGGTGGCGGACACCAGCGCCCTGCTCCGCCTGATCGCCGACGGCGACCCGCAGGCCACCACCCTCGTCCGAGCCGCGGGACGGCATATCGGCACGGTCCTGTCCGTCGTCGTGAACTTCTTCAACCCGCAGGTCGTCGCGCTCGGCGGCGCCCTGTCCACCGCCGAACCGCTCGTCGCCGCCGTACGGGGCGTGCTCTACGAGCGCTGTCTGCCGCTCGCCACCGCGGACCTGGAGATCACCACCACGGTGACGGGGCGCGACGCGGGCCTCCTCGGCGCGGGCCTCACCGCCCTGCGCCGCCACCTCCCCACCACCCCGGACAAGCCGTCCCCGCCCGTGGCCCAGGAACCCCAGGGGCCCCAAGAACCCCAGGAAGAGAGCGTCCCCGTATGACCAGGACGCGGACCCGCACGCATCCGCACCCCGGACGCCGTCTGCGCATCGGCATCGGCGGTATCGGCATCGAGTCCTCCACCTTCTGCCCGCACCGCTCCACCACCGACGACTTCCGCCGGACCCGCGGCCAGGAACTCCTCGACCGCTACACCTGGACCCACCCCGACAGCGAGCTCGCGGACGCCGTCGAGTGGGTGCCCCTGCTGCACGCGACCTCGCTGCCCGGCGGCCCGGTGGAGGCGGAGTCGTATCTGATCCTCAAGGACGAACTCGTCGCGCGCATAAGGGAGTCGGGTCCCCTCGACGGCCTCGTGTACGACATCCACGGCGCCATGAGCGTCGTCGGGCTCACCGACGCCGAGGCCGATCTGACCGAGGCCGTCCGCGCGGCCCTCGACCACATCGGCACCCCCGACGGCGGCCGCCCCATGATCTCCGCCGCCATGGACCTGCACGGCAATGTCTCGCGCCGCTTCGCCGAGCCGGTCGACCTGCTCACGGCGCACCGGCTCGCCCCGCACGAGGACGCCTGGGAGACCCGCGAACGCGCGGCCCGCACCCTCATACGCTGCCTGCTCGAGGGCACCCGGCCGCACCGCGCCTGGGTCCAGATCCCCGTCCTGCTACCCGGCGAGAAGACCAGCACCCGCCTGGAGCCCGCCAGGTCCCTGTACGCCTCGCTCGCCGATATCGAGCGGCTGCCCGGCATCCTCGACGCCGCCCTGTGGATCGGCTACGCCTGGGCCGACGAGCCGCGCTGCCGGGCCGCCGTCGTCATCACCGGCGACGACCCGGGGCTCGCCACCGCCGAGGCCGAGAAGCTCGCCCGGCGCTACTGGGACGCGCGCCGCGACTTCGCCTTCGTCGGCCCGACCGGCACCGCCGAGGAGTGCGTCGAGTACGCCGTCGCCTCACCGAAGCGGCCGTTCCTGATCAGCGACTCGGGCGACAACCCCACCGCGGGCGGCGCCGGCGACCTCGCGTACATGCTCGGCAAGCTCCTGGAGAACGACGCGATCCGCACCGGCCGCGTCACCGCCGTCCACCCCGGCATCACCGACCCGGCCGCGGTCGCCCAATGCTTCAGGGCGGGCATCGGCGCCGAGGTCACCCTGTCCGTCGGCGGCAAGGTCGACCCGCACCACGGCGGACCGTACGAACTCACCGGCACCGTCACGGCGTTGCAGCGCGCCACCGACAAGCCGGACCGCGCCGAAGGCGGTGCGTACGACCGCGGTGTCGACATGGCCGCGGTACGCGTCGGCGGCCTCACCCTCATCCTGGTCGAGCGCCGCAAGCCCTTCCACACACTCGCCGACTTCATGGGCCCCGCCGACGGCGGCCTCGGGATCGACCCGCGGACGTACGACCTGGTGGTCGTGAAGATCGGCTACCTGGAGCCCGAGCTCTACGCCATGGCGGCCGACTGGCTGCTCGCCCTCACCCCGGGCGGCGTCGACCAGGACCTGCTCCGTCTCGGCCACCACCGCGTGCGGCGCCCGCTGTACCCCTTCGACGAAGACGCGTACGACACCGGTCCGGGCCCCGACCTCACGGCGACCCTCCTGAAGCCGCTGGCAACGCCGCCCGCCCCGCACGCATAACGCGCGGGGCCGGGGCCACCCTGAAGGTGACCCCGGCCCCGACCACGTACCGCCAGTCGCCCGTACTAGTCGACCAGGTTGACCGACCGCGCCGACGTCGCGCCGATCTCCGCCGCCAGTTCCGTCAGGACCGTCGCCGGGACCGTGTCGTCCACGGTGAGGACCGCGAGGGCCTCGCCGCCCGCGGCCGCGCGGGAGACCTGCATGCCCGCGATGTTGATGCCGCCCTCGCCGAGGACCCGGCCGACCCTGCCGACGACGCCGGGACGGTCCTCGTACCGCAGCACCACCATGTGCTCGGCGAGCGCCAGGTCGATGTCGTGCTCACCGATCGCGACGATCTTCTGGAGGTGCTTCGGCCCGGCGAGCGTGCCGGAGACCGAGACCTCCTCGCCGCTGCCGAGCGTGCCGCGCACGGTCACCACATTGCGGTGGTCCGGCGACTCCGAGCTGGTGGTCAGGCGCACCTCGACACCGCGCTCCTGCGCGAACAGCGGCGCGTTGACGTACGACACCGTCTCGTCGACGACGTCCTCGAACACGCCCTTCAGAGCGGAGAGTTCGAGCACCTTCACATCGTGCTGGGTGATCTCGCCGTACACCTCGACGTCGAGCCGCACCGCGACCTCGCCCGCGAGCGCGGTGAAGATCCGGCCGAGCCGCTCGGCAAGGGGCAGGCCCGGACGGACGTCCTCGGCGATGACGCCGCCCTGCACGTTCACCGCGTCCGGCACCAGCTCACCGGCGAGCGCCAGGCGCACCGACTTGGCGACCGCGATGCCCGCCTTCTCCTGCGCCTCGTCCGTGGAGGCACCGAGGTGCGGGGTGCAGACGACCTGGTCGAACTCGAAGAGCGGGGAGTCGGTGCACGGCTCCTTCGCGTACACGTCCAGGCCCGCGCCCGCGACCCGGCCCTCCTTGAGGGCGGAGAACAGCGCCTCCTCGTCGACGATGCCGCCGCGCGCGGCGTTCACGATGCGCACGGTCGGCTTGACCCGGTGCAGCGCCTCGTCGCCGATCAGGCCGAGCGTCTCGGGGGTCTTGGGCAGGTGCACCGTGATGAAGTCGGAGACCTCGAGGAGCTCGTCGAGCGAGAGCAGCTTGACGCCCATCTGGGCGGCGCGCGCGGGCTGGACGTACGGGTCGTACGCCACGACCTTCATGCCGAAGGCCGACATGCGCTGCGCGACCAGGACACCGATGCGGCCGAGGCCGACGACGCCGAGGGTCTTCTCGCTGAGCTCGACGCCGGTGTACTTGGAGCGCTTCCACTCGCCGTTCTTGAGCGCGGTGTTGGCCTGCGGGATGTTCCGCGCGGTGGCGACGATGAGGCCGCAGGCGAGCTCGGCGGCGGTGACGATGTTCGACGTGGGGGCGTTGACGACCATCACGCCGGCCTTGGTGGCGGCGGAGACGTCGACGTTGTCGAGGCCGACCCCGGCGCGGGCGACGACCTTCAGCTTGTTTGCGGCCGCGATGGCCTCGGCGTCGACCTTGGTCGCGGAGCGGACCAGGATGGCGTCGACGTCGGCGATGGCGGGGAGCAGTTCGGCGCGGTCAGCGCCGTTGCACTGCCGGATCTCGAAGTCCGGTCCCAGGGCGTCGACCGTGGCCGGCGACAGCTCCTCCGCGATGAGTACGACGGGTTTGGCAGGGTTCGAGCTCACGTGTGTCCTCACATGTCCAATGCGGACGGCCGTCCCGACGGCCGCATGCGGTGGAGGGTGGCAAGCCGCGTGGAAGACGCACGACGCTGTGGGCCTGACGCGTATTGGTTCAAGAGTGTAGTGGTGCTACGGACCAGGTTTTCAGCCTGTTCGGAAGGATCACTCGTCCGTGGTTGGACATACAGTCCAACCACGGACGAGTGATCTCCGGGAAGGCTCAGGCCTCGTCGTTCTGCACCCAGCTCATGAGCTTGCGCAGTTCCTTGCCCGTGGTCTCCAGGAGGTGCTCGGAGTCCTGCGTCTTGTACGCGTCGTACTTCTTCAGGCCGCCGTGGTACTCGTCCATCCAGTTCTTGGCGAAGGTGCCGTCCTGGATCTCGGCGAGGACCTTCTTCATCTCGGCCTTGGTGGCGTCGGTGATGATCCGCGGGCCGGTGACGTAGTCGCCCCACTCGGCGGTCTCGGAGATCGACCAGCGCATCTTCTCCAGGCCGCCCTCGTACATGAGGTCCACGATGAGCTTCAGCTCGTGCAGGCACTCGAAGTACGCGATCTCCGGCTGGTAACCGGCCTCGGTCAGGGTCTCGAAGCCCGCCTTGACCAGCGCGGCGGTGCCACCGCAGAGGACGGCCTGCTCGCCGAAGAGGTCGGTCTCGGTCTCCTCGGTGAAGGTCGTCTTGATGACACCCGCGCGGGTGCCGCCGATGCCCTTGGCGTACGACAGGGCGAGCGCGAAGGCGCTGCCGGAGGCGTCCTGCTCGACGGCGGCGATGCACGGAACGCCGCGGCCCTCCTCGTACTGGCGGCGGACCAGGTGGCCCGGGCCCTTCGGGGCGACCATGCAGACGTCGACGTTCTCCGGGGCCTTGATGAAGCCGAAGCGCACGTTGAAGCCGTGGCCGAAGAACAGCGCGTCGCCGGCCTTCAGGTTGTCCTTGATGGACTCCTCGTAGACCTGGGCCTGGATCGGGTCCGGGACCAGGATCATGATGACGTCGGCCTCGGCGGCGGCCTCGGCCGGGGTCACCACGCGCAGGCCCTGCTCCTCGGCCTTGGCCTTGGACTTGGAGCCCTCGTGCAGACCGATCCGGACATCGACGCCCGAGTCGCGCAGGGACAGCGCGTGGGCGTGGCCCTGGCTGCCGTAACCGATGACCGCGACCTTGCGGCCCTGGATGATGGACAGGTCGGCGTCGTCGTCGTAGAACAGCTCGGCCACTTCAGGTCTCTCCTTGCATATGGCGGGGTTCGCGCTTAGGGCCACACAGTACGTGGGCCCGGGGTGTGAGGGTTTGCGAGTCTCGGAATGCGGTCCGAGGCCTCGGGGGGACTCGGCCAGAACTCAGGCGGAACGGTCCAGGGCGCGCAGCGAGCGGTCCGTGATGGAGCGCGAGCCGCGGCCGATGGCGATGGTGCCGGACTGGACGAGTTCCTTGATGCCGAAGGGCTCCAGCATCTTCAGCATGGCCTCCAGCTTGTCGCTGGAGCCGGTGGCCTCGATGGTGACCGCCTCGGGCGAGACGTCCACGGTCTTGGCGCGGAACAGCTGCACGATCTCGACGATCTGCGACCGGGTCTCGTTGTCGGCGCGGACCTTCACCAGAACGAGTTCACGGTGAACGGCCTGGGCCGGTTCGAGTTCGACGATCTTCAGCACGTTGACGAGCTTGTTCAGCTGCTTGGTGACCTGTTCGAGCGGCAGGTCCTCGACGTTCACCACGATGGTGATACGGGAGATGTCGGGGTGCTCGGTGACGCCGACGGCGAGCGAGTCGATATTGAAGCCGCGGCGCGAGAACAGGCTGGCGATCCGGGCGAGGATGCCGGGGGTGTTCTCGACCAGGACGGAGAGCGTGTGCTTGGACATGTCGCGTCAGTCTCTTTCTTGAGTTCCGCTCTCGGACTCAGTCGTCTGCCATGTCGCCGAAGTCCGGGCGGACGCCGCGGGCGGCCATGACCTCGTCGTTGGAGGTACCGGCGGCGACCATGGGCCACACCTGGGCGTCCTCGTGGACGATGAAGTCGATCACGACGGGGCGGTCGTTGATCTCGTTCGCCTTGGCGATCACCGAGTCGAGTTCGGCCGGGTCCTCGCAGCGCATCGCGACACAGCCCATCGCCTCGGAGAGCTTCACGAAGTCCGGCACCCGGGTGCCCTGGCGGGTCCCCGCGCTGGCACCGACCTGGGAGCCGGTCGACTCGTGGCCGGTGTCGTCGGCGTGCAGCACGGTGTTGGAGTAGCGCCCGTCATAGAACAGGTTCTGCCACTGGCGCACCATGCCGAGGGCGCCGTTGTTGATGATCGCGACCTTGATCGGGATGTTGTTCAGGGCGCAGGTGACCAGCTCCTGGTTGGTCATCTGGAAGCAGCCGTCGCCGTCGATCGCCCAGACCGGGGCCTGCGGCTTTCCGGCCTTGGCGCCCATCGCGGCCGGGACCGCGTAGCCCATGGTTCCGGCGCCGCCGGAGTTGAGCCAGGTCGCGGGCTTCTCGTAGTCGATGAAGTGCGCGGCCCACATCTGGTGCTGGCCGACGCCCGCCGCGAAGATCGTGTCCGCGGGGGCGAGTTCACCGATGCGCTCGATGACCTGCTGCGGGGCGAGGCTGCCGTCCTCGGGCAGCTCGTAGCTGAGCGGGTAGGTCTCGCGCCAGCGGTTGAGGTCCTTCCACCAGTCCGCGTAGCCGGAGCCCGCGGCCTCGCCGACGGTGCCCTCGGCGTGCTCGGCCTGGACGGCCTGGACCAGGTCGGCGATGACCTCGCGGGCGTCGCCCACGATCGGCACATCGGCCTCGCGGTTCTTGCCGATCTCGGCCGGGTCGATGTCCGCGTGGATGACCTTGGCGTACGGCGCGAAGCTGTCCAGCTTGCCCGTGACGCGGTCGTCGAAGCGGGTGCCCAGGGCGATCAGGAGGTCCGCCTTCTGGAGCGCGGCGACCGCGGTGACGGCGCCGTGCATGCCGGGCATGCCCACGTGCTGCGGGTGGCTGTCGGGGAACGCGCCGAGCGCCATCAGGGTGGTGGTGACCGGGGCCTTGGTCAGCTCCGCGAGGACCTTCAGCTCGGCGGTGGCACCGGCCTTGAGGACGCCGCCGCCGACGTACAGGACCGGGCGCTTGGCCTGGGCGATCAGCTTCGCGGCCTCGCGGATCTGCTTGGCGTGCGGCTTGGTCACGGGGCGGTAGCCCGGCAGGTCCATGGCCGGCGGCCAGCTGAACGTGGTCGGCGCGGTCAGCGCGTCCTTGGCGATGTCGACCAGGACCGGGCCCGGGCGGCCGGTGGAGGCGATGTGGAAGGCCTCGGCGATCGTCCGCGGAATGTCCTTGGCGTCCTTGACCAGGAAGTTGTGCTTGGTGATCGGCATGGTGATGCCGCAGATGTCGGCTTCCTGGAAGCCGTCCGTGCCGATCAGGTGGGTGGCGACCTGGCCGGTGATCGCGACCAGCGGCACCGAGTCCATGTGCGCGTCCGCGATCGGCGTGACCAGGTTGGTGGCGCCGGGACCGCTGGTCGCCATGCAGACGCCGACCTTGCCGGTGGCCTGCGCGTACCCGGTGGCCGCGTGGCCCGCGCCCTGCTCGTGCCGCACCAGCACATGCCGGACCTTCGAGGAGTCCATCAGCGGGTCGTACGCCGGCATGATCGCGCCGCCCGGAATCCCGAATACCGTCTCGGCCCCGACCTCCTCGAGAGCACGGATAAGGGCCTGCGCACCCGTCACGTGCTCGGTGGGGGCGGACTGCTGGCTGGAAGGTCGGGGCCGCGGCTGCGGATGAGCTGCCCCGGTGGCCTGCTCGGTCATCGGCGTCTCTTCTCGATGCGTGTTTTGCGAGAGTTTGTGAGCTTATGGAGGGCGGTGCCAGTGCAACAAAAAACCCCTCGTGCCCGGAGGCAAGCGAGGGGAGCGCGTCGGTGCGGTCGCCAGGTCTTCATGGACCTGATCTCAGCCGACGCGCTTTCCAAGTACGAGAATTCGGGTGCGCATGGCACAGACCCTCCCCCTACCCCCTATCGACTGTCAAGCAGGTGGGACGGCCGTCTCATTATGTGAGCGTGTTGTGGTGCTGCCTTCCATGGCTCCCATACCTCCCCGACCTGCGACGCCGACCCCGCCGCCCCCGATGAACACCGGCTCGACCGGGGTGTGCGGCAGCGGATAGCGCCCGCCGACCAGGGCCCGGCGCAGCCGGTGCTCGTCGAGCGGCCCGGCGAAGGCCGCGCCCTGCCCGTGGGTGCAGCCCATCGCGCGCAGCGCGATCACCTGCTCGGGCAGGTCGACCCCGTCGGCCACCGAGTGCAGCCCGAGATCGGTGGCGATCCGAAGGAGACCGCTGGTGATCTTGTAGAGCCGGGCCGACTCCACCACGCCCTCGACCAGGGACCGGTCCAGCTTCAGTACGTCGACGGGGAGCCGCCGCAGCGCACTGATCGCCGCATGGCCGCTGCCGAAGCCGTCGAGCGCGATCCGCACGCCGAGGCGGCGCAGCGCGGTGAGCCGCCGCTCCAGGTCGTCGAAGGACACCCGCGGGTCACTGTCGGCCAGCTCGATGACGAGGGCACCGGAGGGCAGGCCGTGCCGGGTCAGGAGCGCCTCGATGGAGCTGAGGGGCATCGACCGGTCGAGCAGCCTGCGTGCGCTCATCCGTACCGCCACCGGCACGGCATGGCCGGTGCGGCCGCGCTCGGCGGCCTGCTGCACGGCCTGCTCAAGGACCCAGCGGCCGAGCTCGGCGGTGCGCTCGCTGTCGTCGGCCACCCGCAGGAACTCGGCGGGCGTGAAGAGTATCCCCTGGGCGGAGCGCCATCTGGCCTGGGCGGCGACGGCGGCGATCCGGCCACCGTCCAGCGAGACGACCGGCTGGTGCAGGAGCGCGAACTCACCCTCGTGCAGCGCCGAGCGCAGCCGGGTGGCGAGCTCGGCCTTGCGGACCACCTCGGCCTGCATCTGCGGGGCGTAGAGCACCACACGGCCCTTGCCCGCGGCCTTCGCGCGGTACATCGCCAGGTCGGCGTTGCGCAGCAACTCCCCCGCGGTGACGCCGGGTTCGGCAAAGGCCACGCCGATGGACGCGGCCACCCGTACGTCCTGATGGCCGTCGATGGCGTACGGCTGGGACAGTCGGACCCGGAGGCGGTCGGCGAGCTCGTGGATGTGGCGCTCGCGGGCGGTGCGGTCCCGGGTGCCCTCGCCGAGGATCAGGGCCGCGAACTCGTCGCCGCCGAGGCGCGCCGCGGTGTCCCCGGCGCGCACGGATTCGGCCAGTCTGCGGGCGGCCTGGACGAGGAGTTCGTCACCGGCCTGGTGGCCGATGGTGTCGTTGACCGCCTTGAAGCCGTCCAGGTCGATGAAGAGGACGGCGGTGCCCCGGTCGGTGCTTCTGCGCCCGCTCAGCGCCTGCCCGACACGCTTCGTGAACAGGGCGCGGTTGGGCAGGTCGGTGAGCGGGTCGTGCTCCGCGCTGTGCTGCAACTGGGCCTGGAGGCGGACGCGTTCGGTGACGTCACGGCTGTTGAAGATGAGGCCGCCCTGGTGCCGGTTGACCGTCGACTCGACGTTCAGCCAGGTGCCGGTGCCGGACTTGAAGCGGCACTCGATCCGGGCGGCGGGCTCGTCCAGGGGCTTGGCGGCGAGGAACCGGCGCAGCTCGTGGGCCACCCGGCCGAGGTCCTCGGGGTGGATGAGCGTGGCCAGTTCGGAGCCCACCAGTTCGTCGGCCTCCCGGCCCCAGACTCCGGCGGCGGCCGGACTGACGTACCGGAGGATGCCGTTCGGCGCGGCGATCATGATGACGTCGCTGGAGCCCTGCACCAGGGAGCGGAAGTGGTTCTCCTTCTGCGCCAGCTCCTGGGTGAGCGTGATGTTGTCGAGCAGCATGATGGCCTGGCGTACGACCAGGGAGAGCACCACCGTGCAGGCGGTGAAGAGCACGACCCGGTCGATGCTGCGGCCGTTGAGGGTGTTGTAGAGGATCCCCAGGGTGCAGACCGCGGCGGCGAGATACGGCGTGAGCGCGGCGAGCGACCCCGCGAGCGGCCGTGGACCACGGGGGCCGCGCCCGGACCAGACCGGCTGCGCGGGCTCCGCCGCACTGTCCGGGCGCCCGGCTTCGGGGCGCTGCGTCTGTGGTTGACCCGTGCGGGGCGTGACCCATGGGGCGTAGGCGAGCAGCAGCGATCCCGCGAACCAGCCCGCGTCCAGGATCTGCCCCGAGCGGTACGTCTCGCGCAGCAGCGGCGAGGTGAACAGGGCGTCGCACATCACGGTCAGGGCGAGCGCGGCGATCGCGGTGTTGATCGCCGAGCGGTTCGCCGCGGAGCGCCGGAAGTGCAGCGCGAGCACCATGCTGACCAGGACGATGTCCAGGAGCGGATACGCCAGGGCCAGGGCGGCCTGCGAGACGCTGACGTCCCCGAACTCCGCGGTGTGCGCGAGCGCGAGGCTCCAGGACAGGGTGAGCAGCGAGCCGCCGATCAGCCAGGAGTCGAGCGCCAGACAGACCCAACCCGCGCGTGTGACGGGCCGCTTGGCGAGCACGAGCAGGCCGACGATGGCGGGCGGTGCGAAGCAGAGGAAGAACAGGTCGGCGAGGCTCGGGCTGGGCACCGGGCGGGCCAGGACGACCTCGTACCAGCCCCAGACAGCGTTGCCCAGCGAGGCCATCGCGGAGGACAGCGCGAAGAGCAGCCAGGCGGGTCGAAAACGGCAGCCGGGCCTCCGCGCATACCGGAAGCAGGACACGGCGGCCACGCCCGCGGCCACGCTCAGGCCGAAATCCCCCATGAACAGGGAGAGTTGGTCCGAACCCCAGCCGAGCGCGGAACCCGTGGCGTACCCGCCGCACACGAGGGCGAGAAGCAGTTGGGGCAGGAACCCCGGCCTGCTCTGCCGCGATGGCGCGCTACCGGCCAGCAACGCCCACGGGGCGCTCACGAGATCGCCCTCTTCGGACCGGTCCGGCAGGTGGCCCTCGGGCCGCCGGGTCGGCGGGGCCCCCTCGGGCCGCGGGGCCGACAGCTCGGCCCCGGGCCGGTCCGGCAGGTTCCGTTGCGCGGGTGTCCGTGCGTCCGCGCGTGCCAGGGCCGCCGTCGGCGGCCTCGCCGCGTCGGAGTGTTCATCCATAGGCCGTGCATCGCCCGTCGCCCCCCTCGCGTGTCTCGTCTCTCCCCTGGCGCCGAATCAGTCCACGGCGCAAGCCCCTGCCCGGGACGATACACCAGGATCGTCACTCAGGGACATAGTCTCTCTACGCTCCGTGACGACCAGCAAGGATGCGGGCACAGGGTGCATGTGGACGGTGGCGGAGCGTGCGCGAAGAGGGGGTCACGCGCCCCCGGAGCGCCGGCGCGACTCCCGGCGGACGGACGCGCGCCGGGGCTCGGGGCGCGGGTTCAGGGCGGGCCCGGGACCGGGCTCGGGACGTGGCTCAGGGCGTCGTGAGGACGACGTTGTCGAGCGGCTCCCCGGCGGCCCAGCGGGTCAGTTGACGGACGAGCAGACGCTTGGCACGGGGCAGGAACGCCGAGCTGCTGCCGCCCACATGAGGGCTGATGAGGACGTTCGGGGCGTGCCAGAGCGGGTGGCCCGGAGGCAGCGGTTCCGGGTCGGTGACGTCGAGCGCCGCGCTGATCCGGCCGGTCCCCAGCGCGGCGAGCAGCGCGTCGGTGTCGACGACCGGGCCGCGGGCGACGTTCACCAGGAGCGCGCCGTCCTTCATCCGGTCCAGGAAGGCGGCGTCGACGAGCCCCGTGGTCGCCTCGGTGAGCGGGGTGCACAGGACCACGACGTCGGCTTCGCCGAGGAGTTCGGGCAGAGCGGTGAGCGGGTGCACGGGGCCGCGCTCCGTAGCGCGGGCGGAGCGCGCGAGGCGCGCCACCCGCGCGCACTCGAAGGGGGCGAGCCGGTCCTCCACGGCGGCGCCGATCGACCCGTACCCCACGATGAGCACGGACTTGTCGGCGAGCGCCGGATAGAACCCGCCCCGCCACTCCTCGCGCTGCTGCCCGGTGACGAATCCGGGGATGCCGCGCAGCGAGGACAGGATCAGGGTCAGCGCCAGCTCGGCGGTGGACGCCTCGTGCACACCGCGCGCGTTGCACAGCCGTACGCCCGCGGGCAGCACGTCGACGCCGGGAAGGATGTGGTCCATGCCCGCGGTCAGGGTCTGCACGACGCGTACCGACTTCATCGCGGCGAGCGGCCGCACCGAGACGGCGCTGCCCTTCATGTACGGCACTACATAGAAGGCGCAGTCGGCGGGGTCGGCCGGGAACTCCTCCTCGCCGTCCCAGAAGCGGTACGTGAACGCGTCCGGCAGACCGGGCACGGAGTCGGCCGTGAACGGGAGCCATACGTCTGCGGTGTTCATGACCAGGAGGCTAACCGCAGGGCGCGTGGCCGGGCCTCTCGGGGAGGCTGGGCGCGGTGGTCGGGGCGGCAGAGGTTACGTTGGGGCGCGGGTCGGCACGTGGGGAGGCAGGAGTCGGTGGAGCGCAGGACGATCGGGGCTGCGGCGCTCGAAGTGGGGGCGGTCGGGCTCGGGTGCATGCCGATGAGCTGGGCGTACACCGGCTCGCAGCAGCGCGGTGAGCAGTCCCTGCGGGCGCTGCACGCCGCGCTCGACGCCGGGGTCAGCCTGCTCGACACGGCCGACATGTACGGGCCGTTCACCAACGAGCTCCTTGTGGGGCGGGTACTGAAGGAACGGCGCGCGGACGCCTTCGTCTCCACAAAGTGCGGGCTCCTCGTGGGCGAGCAGCACATCGTGGCCAACGGCCGCCCGGGCTATGTGAGGCGGGCCTGCGACGCCTCGCTGCGCCGGCTGCAGACGGACGTCATCGACCTCTACCAACTGCACCGGGCCGACCCTGAGGTGCCCATCGAGGAGACCTGGGGCGCGATGGCCGACCTGGTCACCGCGGGCAAGGTGCGCGCGCTCGGCCTGTGCGCGGTGGGCGCGCGGGCCTCGCGCCGGTCGGGGGCGCGGCTGCACGACGCGACGGTGCGGCAGTTGGAGCGGGTGCAGCAGGTGTTCCCGGTGAGTGCGGTCGAGGCCGAGCTGTCGGTGTGGTCCCCGGAGGCCCTGGACGCCCTGATGCCGTGGTGCACCGCGCGGGGCGTGGGCTTCCTGGCGGCGATGCCCCTGGGGAACGGTTTCCTCACCGGCACGCTCCGGCCGGGCGAGGGCTTCGAGCCGGACGACGTGCGGGCCCGGCACCCGCGTTTCACCGCCGAGATGATGGCGGCCAACCAGCCGGTCGTGGCCGGTCTCCGCAGGATCGCGGAGCGGCACGGGCCCGAGGTCACCCCGGCCCAGGTGGCGCTCGCGTGGGTGCTCTCGCGGGGGCCGCACGTGGTGCCCGTACCGGGAACGAAGCGCGCCCACTGGGCACGGCAGAACGCGGGGGCCGCTGCGCTCACGCTGACGGATCAGGACTTCGCGGAGATTGCGGGGTTGCCTGCGGCGCGGGGGTCGTGGGACTAGGACCCCCGCCGTACGGGTCACGGTCCGTGCCGGGATTTACTCCCCGGCCCCGCTCCTTCCCGACAGTGTCGATATGCGGCTAACGCCGCGTGGCTGACGGAGCTTCGGGGGCTCCGCCCCCGGACCCCCGCTCCTCAAACGCCGGAGGGGCTGATTGCGAACGCCGGACGGGCTGTTGTTGCTGTAAGAACGGTAGTGGCCGCTCCGTACGCCCCGAAGGGACCCCCGCCGTGCAACGAACCGCCGTCACCGCCCTGTTGGCCACCGCCGCCCTGCTCCTCTCCGCCTGCACCGGGGGCGACGGAGCCACCCCCGAGCAGGACGGAACCTCGGCGTCCAGCCCCGGACACACCGGCTCCGGCAACGGCTCACCCCCGTCCGGCCGGGCCGCGCCGCCCGCGAAGGGCTCGGCGAAGGTCGTGAACACGGTCGCCGAGGACCTCAAGTCGCCCTGGGGACTCGCCGAGCTGCCCGAGGGCGACCTCCTCGTCTCCTCGCGCGACGAGGCCACGATCACCCGGGTCGACGCCAAGACCGGCGAGAAGACCGAGGTCGGCGTGGTGCCCGGGGTCGTGCCCGGCGGCGAGGGCGGCCTGATGGGCCTCGCGCTCTCCCCGTCGTACGCCCAGGACCGGCTGGTGTACGCGTACTTCACCACTGCCTCGGACAACCGGATCGTCCGCTTCCTCTACGACCCGGAGAAGCCCGAGGGAGAGCGGCTCGGCGCGCCCGACACGGTCCTCAAGGGCATCCCGAAGGGCTCCAACCACGACGGCGGCCGCATCGCCTTCGGCCCCGACAAGCTGCTCTACGCGGGCACGGGCGAGACCGGCGACGAGGAACTCGCGCAGGACAAGGAGTCCCTGGGTGGCAAGATCCTCCGGATGACGCCGGACGGCGACCCCGCCAAGGGCAATCCGGACCCGGACTCGCTGGTCTACTCGTACGGCCACCGCAATGTGCAGGGCCTGGCCTGGGATGCGGACAAACGCCTGTGGGCGTCCGAGTTCGGGCAGGACACCTGGGACGAGCTGAACCTGATCCAACCGGGGAAGAACTACGGCTGGCCCGAGGTCGAGGGCATCGGCAAACGGGAGGGCTTCGTCGATCCGGTCGCGCAGTGGCGCACCGCGGAGGCGTCCCCCAGCGGCATCGCGTACGCCAAGGGCTCCATCTGGATGGCCGGGCTCCGCGGGAAGCGGCTCTGGCGGATCCCGCTCGACGGCACGAAACCGGTCGCCGAGCCGGAGCACTTCCTGGAGGGCGAGCACGGGCGGCTGCGCACGGTCGTACCCACGGGCGACGACGAACTCCTCGTGGTCACCAACGAGACGGACAAGCGGGGCACACCGGAGCCCGGGGACGACAAGATCCTCCGGGTGAAGGTGTCCTGAAGGGCGGAGAGGGCGGAGGGGCCGGAGAGGGCGGAGAAGGCGGAGAGGCCGGAGAGGCCGCGGGGCTTGCGGCCCTCCAGGGCCTCCAGGGCCTCCAGGGCTTCAAAGGATTTTGCCCGTACGCCAACGGGGGCCTCAGGCGCGCAGGAGGGGGGTTGCGCACACCCGAGGCCCCCGGTCCAAGGGGCGGGCCGGAAGCGGCCCTCGGGCCATCAAGATGCCGACGGCAGTCCGAGTACGAGCCCGGTGTACTTGGCGACGGCGAGCAGCAGGCCGAGCACGCCGAGCGCGACGCCCGCCCACGCCACGGACTTGATCCACGGCGCCTGCGGCACACGGCCGGGCGTGCCGAACGCGGGCCGCACCAGGACCAGGGCGCCGGTGACGAGGGCGAGCAGCGCGAAGGCGCCACCGACCATGGCGATGAGCTGCCACTGGTTGCCGTAGAGCGCCTGGACCTGCTCCGCGACACCGGCCGACTGGGCGGTCTCGAGCTGCCCGATGATGTTGGACCGGGCGGCGGCCACGGTGCCGATCCAGCTGCCGGTCAGGGACACGATGCCGAGCCCGGCCGCGACAACGGCTGCGGCGCCCTGGCCTACTCCGGTGGGCTCGGGCTTCTCGGCACCGGTCTGATCCGCGTCATCGGTCTCGGCCTCGGTTTCGGCCTCGGTTTCGGCTACGGCTACGGCTACGGCGTCGGTATCGGTATCGGTCTCGGCATCCTCGCCCTCGGCGGCCGAACCAGCCGTATCAGCCGCATCAGGCCCATCAGGCGCATCAGCGGTGTCCGCCGTCTCTACTGGAACAGCAGCCTCAGCGGCCTCGACCGCCTCAGCCGCCTTCGTAGTCCCGGCCTCGTCGAGGCCGTCGGTCTCGCCGCCCTTGTCCGTCTTCGTCTTTGCACTCATCTGCCGCACGCTAGGTGCCGCGTCTGAGAGCTTCCTTAACGACCTGGAACGGACCCGACGACCTGGAACGACCCGACGCTCGTGGAACGGACCCGGCGCTCGTGGAACCGATCAGCGCAGCGCCGCCGTCTTCGCGTCCTCCCGCGGCGCAGGCATCTCGGTCTCGGACGGGTCGTCCGCGGCGGCGCGGCACTCCGGCGCCTCGATGCTGATCCGGGGCAGCCAGCGGTCGAGCCACCGGGGCAGCCACCAGTTGGCGCCGCCGAGCATGTGCATCAGGGCCGGGACCAGCAACGTACGCAGGACGAAGGCGTCGAGTGCGACCGCCGCGGCGAGGGCGATGCCGAACATCGCGATCACCCGGTCCCCGCTGAGCACGAAGGCCAGGAAGACCGAAATCATGATCACGGCCGCGGAGTTGATCACGCGGCTGGTCTCGGCGAGGCCGACCCGGACGGCCCGGCGGTTGTCGCCGGTCTCCAGCCACTCCTCGTACATCCGGCTGACCAGGAACACCTGGTAGTCCATCGAGAGCCCGAAGAGCACCGACACCATGATCACCGGCAGGAACGGCTCGATCGGTCCCGCGCGGCCGAGGCCTAGCAGCTCGCTCCCCCAGCCCCACTGGAAGACCGCTATGACGACCCCGAAGGCCCCTGCCACGGCGGCGACGTTCATCGCGGCCGCCTTGAGCGGGATCCCCACGGACCGGAAGGCGAGCAGGAGCAGCAGGCTGCCGAGGCCGATCACGACGCCCACGAAGAGCGGCAGCTTGCCGACGATGATCTGGGCGAAGTCGTCGTACGAGGCCGTGATGCCGCCGACGTGGACCTTGAGCGAGGTGCCGTCGGCCGCCTTCGGCAGGACGTCGCCGCGCAGCTCGTCGACGAGTGCGCTGGTGGCATCGGACTGCGGGGCCGAGTCGGGGACGACGGTGAGTTGGCCGATCCGGCCGCTGGTGTCGTACGTGACCGGGGTGACGGCCGCGACGTTGTCGGTGCCGCGCAGGGTGTCCGCGAGCCGGTCGAGGGCGAGCTTGTCCTCGGCGCCGTGCACCTCGCCGACGAGCGTGAGCGGGCCGTTCACACCGGGTCCGAAGCCGTCCGCGAGCTGGTCGTACGCCTGGCGCGTGGTCTTCGACGTGGGGTGGTTGCCCTGGTCGGAGGTGCCGAGGCGGAGGCCGAGCGTGGGCAGCGCCAGGAGCGCGACGAGGAGCAGGGCGAGGCCGCCGAGCAGCCGGGGGTGCTTCTCGACGAAGGTCGACCAGCGGGCGGCGAGCCCGGTGGGCGTCTCGGGCTGCGGCCCCTCATCGGCGAACCTGCGGCGCTCGCGCCGGGACAAGGCGCGCGTGCCGATGTACGAGAGCAGCGCGGGCAGCAGCGTCACGGACGCGGCGACGGTGAGGATCACGGTGAGCGACGCGGCGATGGCGACGCCGTTGAGGAAGCTCAGTCGCAGGATGAGCATGCCGAGCAGGGCGATACACACAGTGGCGCCCGCGAAGGCGACCGCCCGTCCTGTAGTAGCGACGGCGTTCTGCGCCGCCTCTTCTACAGTCAGGCCTCGTTTCAGGTCGCGCCGGTGCCGGGTCACTATGAAGAGCGCGTAGTCGATGCCCACCCCGAGGCCGATGAGCATGCCGAGCATGGGCGCGAAGTCCGCGACGTTCATGACGTGGCCGAGCAGCACGATGCCCGCGTACGCGGTCCCGACGCTGACCAGGGCGGTCGCGATGGGCAGCAGGCTGGCGGCGAGCGAGCCGAAGGCGAGGAACAGCACGACGGCGGCGACGGCCACGCCCACGGCCTCGGCGGTGTGGCCGCTGTCCGACTCGGTGAGGGCGACGGCGCTGCCGCCGAGGGCCACCTGGAGCCCGTCGCTACGGGCCGTCTCGGCGGCGTCGACGAGCGCCTGGGCCTCGGAGCTGTCGATGTCCCATGCGGCCTCTTCGAAGGTGACGGTGGCGTACGCGGTACGGCCGTCCTTGCTGATCTGACCGGCGCCGTCGGCGTGGTACGGGCTGACGACGGAGGCGATGCCGGGCAGCTGGGCGATGTCGTCGAGGGTCCGGGTCATCGTCTGCTGCACGTCGGCGGCGTTCACGGTGCCGGGGCCGGTGTGCCAGACGACGGTGTTGCTGTCCCCGCCGAGGCCGGGGAAGCCGGTCTTCAGAAGCTGGGTGGCGCGGCCCGATTCGGTGCCGGGGACCTCGTAGTCGTTCGAGTACGAGGGTCCCGCGAGGGCCGCCGCGGCACCGACGCCGACCAGGGCGAGTAGCCAAAGCAGTACGGCGATGAGCCGGTGTCGTACGCACCAGCGGGCCAGTACTGCCACGTGCCGCTCCCTGATATTCCGTGGTTCTGGGTCGGGAACAGCGCGGGTGGTGCGAGTGCTCCTGACGGGCGATCGTCCAGTTTACGAGCGCCCTTACTGCGGCCCACTTTCGCAGCAATAACTGATCCTTTGCCCGTTTCGTGGCCTTACTCACAGGGCCGATGGGGTGCTTCAGGACGTTGGTCCCGGGACCGGCGCGGTGGCCGGGCCCCGGGACCCACGGGTTTTCACCCCTTCGGGGGACGCGAAATGGGCGAGGCGGAGGCTCAGCCGGAGACGCTGGCCTCGCCGTTCTCGATGTGACCCATCAGACGCCGCCGGAAGCCCGGCTTCCCGTCGGCCGCCTGCGCGGTCACCTCGAGGTCGTACCAGCCGTGGGCCGCGGCGGCCGGGTGCACCACGGTGAGGCTACGGCCCGGGCGGACGGTGATCTTCCGGGGCTCGGGCTTGGCGTACGCGAGCGGCCGGACCGTGAACTCCAGGGCGGCGTCGCCGCTGTTGCTGAGCGTGAGGCTCAGCTCACGCTTGCGGGCGTCCAGTTGGCCGGTCAGCCCGGCGGCGTCCTCGGCGCTCCCGGCGAACTCGCGGCGGAAGCCGTTCGGTCCGGTCACCGTCACGTTGTAGGTGCCCTTCGTCAGGGGCACGTCCCATTGCGCCTTGCCCCTTACATCGGTGTGCTGCGGCTCGGCGAATTCGCCCGCGTACGGATAGAGCGCGAGGTGCGCGGACGAGCTCCCGCTGTTGGACAGCGCGAGCCGCAGCACCGGCTTGCCGCCCTTGCCGCCATCCGGCACGACGGTGCCGTGGGCGTCCGGCTGGTACGACAGCGGCCGGGCCGGGCGGCGACCCGGCTCCTGCTCGGGCATCTTCTGGTCGAGCGGCGGCTGCGGCGACCAGCGCCCGGTGAACGGCGGCACCGCGCCGGGCCGCTCGACGTCGGGCTGCGGCCGACCGCGCGTGAAGTCGAAGGCGCCGGTCAGATCGCCGGTGACGGAGCGCCGCCAGGCGCTGATGTTGGGCTCCTCGATGCCCGTCCAGCGCTCCAGAAAGCGCACGACAGACGTGTGGTCGAACACTTCGGACGAGACATAGCCGCCCACGGTCCACGGCGAGATCACCAGCATCGGCACCCGGATCCCGAGCCCGGTGGGCAGCCCCTGCCAGCGCTCGTCCGGGTCGTCGACCGGGGGCACCGGCGGCGGCACGTGGTCGAAGAACCCGTCGTGCTCGTCGTAGGTGAGGAAGAGCGCGGTGTGCCGCCACACCTCGGGGTGCGAGGCGAGCGCGTCGAGCACCTTGTAGACGAGGGTGGCGCTCTGCACCGGCGAAGAGCCGCTGGGGTGCTCGGAGTCCAGCTGGGAGGGGACCAGGTAGGAGACCTCGGGCAGCTCGCCCGCGGCGATGTCCTTGGCGAACTCCTCGGCCAGCTTCCCGGTCGGCACCCGGCGAAGCCCGCGCTCGAAGAGCGACCGCTCGCCGTCGTTCAGGGTGGCGACGCCCTCTTCGAGGACGGCGAGCAGCTTCTCGCGCTCCTCGTCGGACTCGGCGGCGCGCACCTGGGCGTAGAAGGACTCCATGTAGGTGTGCTCGGTCTGGGCGAGCACCTTGCGCGCGATGTTCTTGAAGGTGGTGAAGAACTCGATCTGGTTGTCGGTGAAGTTCTCCCACTCGGTGTACGTGCGCCAGCTGCGGCCCGCCTTCTCCAGGCGTTCGGCGTACGTGGACCAGCCGTACCCCGGGTGCTTGCCCTCGTCGTAGGCGTCGTTGCCGACGGCACGCGAACCGTCCGCCTCGTAACCGGTTTTACCGGACCACAGGTGGTTGCGATTGGGGCTGGTGGAGGTCTGGATCGAGGAGTGATAGGCGTCGCAGACGGTGAAGGTGTCGGCGAGCTCGTAGTGCAGCGGGATGTCCTCGCGGGTGTAATACGCCATCGTGGCGGCGGTCTTGGCGCTGATCCAGCCGTCCGACCAGCCCTTGTTCCACGCCTTGGCGCCGCCCTCCCAAGAGTGGTCGAGGGCGCCGATGTACTGGAGGTCCTTGTTCTGGGCCTCGGCCGCCTCACGTACCGGGAAGGGAAGCACGGTGCGCAGCGGCCCGGGCTGCTCGAACACCGGCTTGCCGCTGGGCAGTTGGACCGCGTTGCGGTCGCCGAAGCCGCGTACGCCGCGCAGCATGCCGAAGTAGTGGTCGAAGGACCGGTTCTCCTGCATCAGGATCACCACGTGCTTGACCGCGTCGAGGCCGCCGCGCGGAGGCTCTTGAGCGAGGGCGGCCTGCAGGGACGGGGGCAGGAGCGAGCCCACCGCCGCGGCACCGAGGGCGCCGCCGCCGAGTGCCATCAGGCGCCTGCGAGATATCTCTGGGGACACTGCCGACCTCCGCTTCGAGAGCCAATGGTTCTCTGCCGATCCATTGGGTGGTTCGGGCGGGACGGTAGTGACGTCCGGTTTCCCTGTGAAGACCTGCGGACGAAGTCGCGGTGAATGCCCAAGAGTTCGGCCTGGAACCAACCGCGTCCGCATACGCGAAGAGGGCGGAACCGGGTCGCTCCGGTTCCGCCCTCCCTACGTACGCAGGCGAGGCCGTCAGCCCTCGACGCCGAGCTTCTCCAGGATCAGCTCCTTGACGCGGGCCGCGTCGGCCTGGCCGCGGGTGGCCTTCATGACCGCGCCGACCAGGGCACCGGCCGCGGCCACCTTGCCGCCGCGGATCTTGTCCGCGATGGCCTGGTTGGCGGCGATGGCCTCCTCGACGGCGGTGGTCAGGGCCCCCTCGTCGGAGACGACCTTCAGACCGCGCTTCTCGACCACCGTGTCCGGGTCGCCCTCGCCCGCGAGCACGCCCTCGATCACCTGGCGGGCCAGCTTGTCGTTGAGGTCACCGGCGGCGACCAGGGCGCACACCCGGGCCACCTGCGTGGGCGTGATGTCCAGGTCCTCGAGCGCCTTGTCCTGCTCGTTGGCGCTCCGGGCCAGCGAGCCCATCCACCACTTGCGGGCCTGGTCCGCCGGGGCGCCCGCGTCGATCGTGGCCACGATGAGGTCGATGGCACCGGCGTTGAGCAGCGACTGCATGTCGTGCTCGGAGATGCCCCACTCCTCGCGCAGCCGGTTGCGGCGCACCCGCGGCAGCTCCGGCAGACCGGCGCGCAGCTCCTCGACCCACTCGCGCGTCGGCGCCACCGGCACCAGGTCGGGCTCCGGGAAGTACCGGTAGTCCTCGGCCTCTTCCTTCACCCGGCCGGACGTCGTGGAGCCGTCGTCCTCGTGGAAGTGCCGGGTCTCCTGCACGATCGTGCCGCCGGACGACAGGATCGCGGCGTGCCGCTGGATCTCGTACCGGGTGGCGCGCTCGACGCTGCGCAGCGAGTTGACGTTCTTGGTCTCGCTGCGGGTGCCGAACTTGTCGGTGCCGTTGGGGCGCAGCGACAGGTTCACGTCACAGCGCATCTGGCCCATCTCCATGCGGGCCTCGGAGACGCCGAGCGCCTTGATGAGCTCGCGCAGCTCGGCGACGTACGCCTTGGCGACCTCGGGGGCGCGCTCACCGGCGCCGACGATCGGCTTGGTGACGATCTCGATCAGCGGGATACCGGCCCGGTTGTAGTCGAGCAGCGAGTGCTGGGCGCCGTGGATACGGCCGGTCGCGCCGCCGACGTGCTTGGACTTGCCGGTGTCCTCCTCCATGTGGGCGCGCTCGATCTCCACGCGGAAGACCTCGCCGTCCTCGAGCTGGACGTCCAGATAGCCGTTGAAGGCGATCGGCTCGTCGTACTGGGACGTCTGGAAGTTCTTCGGCATGTCCGGATAGAAGTAGTTCTTCCGGGCAAAGCGGCACCACTCGGCGATCTCGCAGTTGAGGGCGAGACCGATCTTGACGGCCGACTCGACGCCGGTCGCGTTGACCACCGGCAGCGAGCCGGGCAGGCCGAGGCAGGTGGGGCAGGTCTGCGTGTTGGGCTCGGCGCCGAGCTCGGTGGAGCAGCCGCAGAACATCTTGGTGCGGGTGCCGAGTTCGACATGGACTTCGAGGCCCATGACGGGGTCGTACGACGCCAGCGCGTCCTCGTACGACACCAGGTCGGTGGTGACAGTCACGGTGAAACTTTCCCTCTCAGCCCAACAGGACGTCGTCGTCGCCGAGGCGCTTCAGCTCGCGGTAGAGCAGGGCGAGGCCGGTGACGATGGCGGCGGCGGAGACGACGGCGTCGACCAGCTTGAGCGTGTCGTGCTCGGCGCGGGCCTTCTTGGCCTGCTTGGCGACGTTGATCGCCCCGAACGCGGTGGTGCCGATGGACAGATACGTGCCGGTCTTGGACTTCTTGAAGCCCTTGGCCTTGGACAGCGCTTTGCTCACAGCGACGGTGCCTCCTCAAGGAGCGGGTGGCCCCACTTTTCCACGAAGGCGGCCTCGACGGCGGCGCCCACCTTGTACAGGCGGTCGTCCTTCATGGCGGGGGCAATGATCTGCAGACCGACCGGAAGGCCGTCCTCCGGCGCGAGGCCGCAGGGCAGCGACATGGCGGCGTTGCCCGCCAGGTTCGTGGGCAGCGTGCAGACGTCCGCGAGGTACATCGCCATCGGGTCGTCGACGCGCTCGCCGATCGGGAAGGCGGTGGTGGGCGTGGTCGGCGAGACGATCACGTCGACCTGCTCGAAGGCCTTCTCGAAGTCCCGGGTGATGAGCGTGCGGACCTTCTGCGCGGAGCCGTAGTACGCGTCGTAGTAGCCGCTCGACAGGGCGTAGGTACCGAGCATGATGCGGCGCTTGACCTCGTCCCCGAAGCCGGCCTCGCGGGTGAGCGCGGTGACGTCCTCGGCGGACTTCGTTCCGTCGTCGCCGACCCGCAGGCCGTACCGCATGGCGTCGAAGCGGGCCAGGTTCGAGGAGCACTCGGACGGCGCGATCAGGTAGTACGCGGACAGGCCCAGGTCGAAGGACGGGCAGTCCAGCTCGACGACCTCGGCGCCGAGCTCCTTGAGCAGCTCCACGGACTCGTTGAACCGCTGCACCACACCGGCCTGGTAGCCCTCACCGGCGAACTGCTTGACGACACCGACGCGCATCCCGGCCACCGAGCCGTTCCGCGCGGCCTCGACGACCGGCGGGACCGGGGCGTCGATGGAGGTGGAGTCGAGCGGGTCGTGCCCGGCGATCGCCTCGTGCAGCAGGGCCGCGTCGAGGACGGTACGGGCGCACGGGCCGCCCTGGTCAAGGGAGCTGGAGAACGCGACCATGCCGTACCGCGAGACCCCGCCGTACGTCGGCTTGACGCCGACCGTGCCGGTGACGGCGGCGGGCTGGCGGATGGAGCCGCCGGTGTCGGTGCCGACGGCGAGCGGCGCCTCGAAGGAGGCGAGGGCGGCGGAGGAGCCACCGCCGGAGCCGCCGGGGATGCGGGTCAGGTCCCACGGGTTGCCCGTCGGGCCGTACGCGCTGTTCTCGGTGGAGGACCCCATGGCGAACTCGTCCATGTTGGTCTTGCCGAGGATGACGACGTCGGCTTCCTTGAGCTTCTTCGTCAGCGTCGCGTCGTACGGCGGGATCCAGCCCTCGAGGATCTTGGAGCCGACCGTGGTCGGGATGCCCTCGGTGGTGAAGATGTCCTTCAGCGCGAGCGGCACGCCCGCGAGCGGGCCGAGCTTCTCGCCGCGGGCCCGCTTCTCGTCGACGGCGCGGGCCTGCGCGAGGGCGCCCTCGCGGTCGATGTGCAGGAAGGCGTGCACCTTCTCGTCGACGGCCTCGATCCGGGCCAGATGGGCCTCGGTGACCTGGACGGCGGTGAGCTCACCGGCCGCGATCTTGCCGGCGATCTCGGCGGCGGTGAGCTTGATGATGTTGCTGTGCTCCGTCATGCGACTCAGTCCTCCCCCAGGATCTGCGGCACCTTGAAACGCTGCTGCTCCTGGGCCGGAGCGCCGGAGAGCGCCTGCTCGGGGCTGAGCGACGGACGCACCTCGTCGGCGCGCATGACATTCGTCAGCGGCAGCGGGTGGGAGGTCGGCGGTACGTCTTGGTCGGCGACCTCGGAGACGCGGGCGACCGCGCCAATGATGTCGTCGAGCTGGCCCGCGAAGTGATCGAGCTCTTCGGGCTTCAGCTCCAGACGCGCCAGCCGGGCGAGGTGGGCAACCTCCTCGCGCGTGATGCCAGGCATGCGGATCCTCACTGGGTGAGCGTGATGGTGGTGTCTGGCCCAATCCTATGGGGCCCGGCGCGGTGCGCGTGAACGGCTTCCGACGGCTGTGGATAACCGCTGTGCCCACGGCTCAGGGCACCGTCACGTACGCCCCGGCCCCGGCACCCCGAGGGCTTACTGCACCACGTGCCCGGACGACCGCTCCGCGGCCTCCAGCTCCGCCGGGCGCCGCCACCCGTCGGCACCGCGCGCACGCAGCCACGCCGTCGTCTCCTCCGGCGGCATCGCCGCCGCGACCAGCCAGCCCTGGACCGCGTCGCAGCCGAGGTCGCGCAGCCGCTCCCAGGTCTCGTCGTCCTCGACGCCCTCGGCCACGACGAGCAGCCCGAGGGAATGCGCGAGGTCGACGGTGCAGCGGACGATCTCCGCGTCCTCGTTGTCCACCGCGAGCCGCGCCACAAAGGAACGGTCGATCTTCAGCTCGCTCACCGGGAGCCGCCGCAGGTGCACCAGGGACGAGTAGCCGGTGCCGAAGTCGTCGAGCGACATCTTCACGCCGTGCCCGGTGAGCCCGGCCATCGTGTCGGCGGCCCGCTGCGGGTCCTCCAGGAGCACATGTTCCGTGATCTCCAGCTGTAGCGCCCCCGCGGGGACGCCGTGCCGGGCCAGGCGCGCGGCCACCGCGCCCGCGAACCCCGGGGTGTGCACATCGCGCGGCGATACGTTCACGGCCACCGGGACCTTCAGACCAGCCGCCTGCCAGCGCGCGACCTGTGCGAGGGCGGTCTCCAGGACGTACTCCGTGAGGTGCGGCATCAGGCCGGACGACTCGGCGATGGCGATGAACTCGTCCGGCGGGACCTTGCCGCGCTCCGGGTGCACCCAGCGCACCAGGGCCTCGAGCCCGGCGACCTGGCCGTCGAAGCGGACCTTGGGCTGGTAGTGCAGCTCGACGTCCCCGGCGTCCAGGGCCCGGCGCAGGTCGCCCAGCAGGCCGAGCCGGTCCGGGGTGTTGGAGTCCCGCTTGGACTCGTACACCTCGACGCCCGTACGGTCCCGCTTCGCCTGGTACATCGCCACGTCGGCCCGGCGCAGCAGCCCCTCGGCGTCCGGCGCGTGCTCGGGGAAGACGGCGAGCCCGGCGCTGGCCTCCAGGACGAGGGTCAGGCCGTCGAGGTCGAGCGGCGAGCTCAGCTCGGCGACGAGGGTGCGCGCCACCCGCTGGGCGCTGGTGATGGAGTCGCAGGTCGGCAGGAGCACGGCGAACTCGTCGCCGCCGAGCCGGGCCGCCTCCGCGCCGCGCGGCAGCGCCTGCCGCAGCCGGTCCGCGATCTGCAGGAGCAGCCGGTCCCCGGCGAGATGACCGAGGGTGTCATTGACGGAACGGAAGCGGTCGAGGTCGATCAATACGAGGGCCGAACGCGCCCCGATGCGTTCGGCATCGTCAAGCGCGGTCCAGGTGCGCTCCAACAGCCACTGCCGGTTGGGCAGCCCGGTGAGCGGGTCGCGCAGCTGCTCCTCGGCCCGGGCCCGGGCGATCCACAGCGTGGAGTCGAGGGCGATCAGGGGCACCGCGAACAGCGGAAGCAGGATCGGCAGGGCGACCGCGACGACGCAGATCAGCGGGGCGATACCGAGCAGCGCGACGCCGACGAGGGCCTGTCTGACGAAGGCGGTGCGGGCGACGGTGGGCAGGCCGAGGGCGTGCGGCGCGTGCACGTACCAGAGGAGCAGCCGGGTCACCACGAGGTACGCGAAGGCGACCAGGGCGATCTCCGGGCCGGACCAGAGGGTCCAGCTCTCCGGCTCCCAGGGGTCCTCGACCGTCGGCGCCTGCCCGAAGGCCGCCATGACCAGGGCGCCCGCGCCGATGCCGAGGATGTCCACGGCGCCGTGCAGAACGCCCTGGCGCCAACGGTGCCGCCGGGCCAGGCCGACCAGGACGACGACGGTCAGGCTGACGAGGCCCGCGGGCACCCAGCCGTAGAGCAGCAGCACGGCGAGGGTGAGGGCGGCGCCGGAACCGGTGCCGCCCCACCAGCGTTCCCGCCCGAGCGCCACCAGGTGGCCCACGATGACGCCGGTGAGTACGGCAAGGGACCAGCCCGGGACGGAGCCGGGGAACACGGCGTGGTCATCGGTGAGTGCGCGGATGACGCCCGCGCCGAGGGCGAGCGCGGCCACCGCCATGACGACGGCCGGCAGCGGAGGGACGGTCAACCGGCGCAGCCCTGACACCGGATCGGCGCTTTCGGTCGGTTTCATTCCCGTCCCTCTCACTGCCGGCGGTGCCCACGCCACGCGGCCTCGTGCCAGATGCCGCCGCGTCCGAAACCCTTCCCCAAGCTCTAAAGGAGCAGGGGAGGCCCCATTCGCAGCTGGGCACGGCAGGCGCACATCTTCAACAGTAGGCCGCGGAAGGCTTACTCGGGCAGCGGTCGCCCATGGTTGCCCGAATGCGACCCGGCCACCCATATGCATCTGGTATGCGCCGAACGGGTGGCCTTCAACCGCTACTCCTCGGTCGGAAGCGCCACTTCCCGTGCCGCGTCCGGGCCTTGTTCGAGGAGAACGGCGAAACCGTCCTCGTTCAGAACCGGCACTTTGACCTGCATTGCCTTGTCGTACTTCGAGCCCGGGTTGTCTCCGACGACCACGAATGAGGTCTTCTTCGAGACAGATCCGGTCACTTTCGCGCCACGGCTCTGCAGTGCTTCCTTTGCGCCGTCCCGCGTATGGCCCTGGAGGGTTCCGGTCACCACGACCGTCAGGCCCTCGAGCGGGCGCGGGCCCTGGTCCTCGGCGCCCTCTTCCTCCATCCGCACCCCGGCGGCCCGCCACTTGCGCAGGATCTCGCGGTGCCAGTCCTCCTCGAACCACTGCTTGAGCGAGGCGGCGATGGTCGGCCCGACGCCCTCGACGGCGGCCAGCTCCTCCTCGCTCGCCTCCTCGATCCGCTCCAGGGAGCGGAATTCGCGGGCCAAGGCCTCGGCGGCGACCGGCCCGACATGACGGATCGACAGGCCGGTGAGGATGCGGGCAAGCGGCCGTTCCTTGGCTGCCTCGATGTTCTTCAGCATCGCCAGGGTGTTGGCCTTGGGCTCGCCCTTCTGGTTGGCGAAGAACGTGACGACCTTCTCCTCGCCGGTCTTCGGGTCCCGCTTGGGAAGCCCGGTGTCCTGGTCGAGGACGTACGACTTGATCGGCAGGAGCTCCTCGACGGTGAGGTCGAACAGGCCACTCTCGTCCCGCAGAGGCGGCTCAGCGGGCTCCAGGGGCTGGGTGAGGGCGGTGGCGGCGACGTACCCGAAGTTCTCGATGTCCAGGCTCTTGCGGCCCGCCAGGTAGAACAGGCGCTCGCGCAACTGGGCCGGACAGGAGCGGGAGTTGGGGCACCTCAGGTCGATGTCCCCTTCCTTCATGGGCCGCAGCGCGGTGCCGCACTCGGGGCACCCCGCGGGCATCACGAATTCCCGCTCGGTGCCGTCCCGCAGGTCCGCGACCGGGCCGAGGATCTCCGGGATCACGTCCCCGGCCTTGCGCAGCACGACCGTGTCGCCGATGAGGACGCCCTTGGCCTTGACCACGTCCTGGTTGTGCAGGGTCGCGAACTCGACCTCGGAGCCCGCGACGGTGACCGGCTCCACGCACGCGTACGGCGTGACGCGGCCGGTGCGGCCGACGCCGACGCGGATGTCCACCAGCTTGGTGTTGACCTCCTCCGGCGGGTACTTCCAGGCGATCGCCCAGCGCGGCGCGCGCGAGGTGGAGCCGAGGCGTCCCTGGAGCGGGATCTCGTCGAGCTTCACGACGACACCGTCGATCTCGTGCTCCACGGAGTGCCGGTTCTCGCCGTAGTACGCGATGAACTCGCGTACGTCTTCGATGCCCTTCACCACCTTGTTGTGCAGGGCGGTGGGCAGGCCCCACTCCTTGAGCAGGTCGTAGCCGTGGCTGAGGCAGTCGAGGTCGAAGCCCTCGCGGGCGCCGATGCCGTGCACGACCATGTGGAGCGGGCGCGTCGCGGTGACGCGCGGGTCCTTCTGGCGCAGCGAACCCGCCGCCGCGTTCCGCGGGTTGGCGAAGGGCTTGTCGCCGTGCTCCACCAGGCGGGCGTTGAGCTCCTCGAACTTCTCCATGGGGAAGAAGACTTCGCCGCGGATCTCCACCAGGTCCGGGATGCGGTCGCCGCTCAGGCGCTCGGGGATGTCCGAGATCGTCCGGATATTCGGCGTGATGTCCTCGCCGGTGCGGCCGTCGCCGCGGGTCGCGGCGCGGGTGAGGCGGCCGTGTTCGTACGTCAGGTTCACGGCCAGGCCGTCGACCTTCAGTTCGCACAGGAAGTGGTAGGAGCCGGTGCCGACCTCCTTGGCGACCCGGTCGGCCCAGGCGGTGAGCTCCTCCTCGTCGAAGGCGTTGTCCAGGGAGAGCATCCGCTCGCGGTGCTGGACCTCCGCGAAGTCCGTCTCGTACGTACCGGCGACCTTCTGGGTCGGTGAGTCGGGGGTGCGCAGCCCGGGGTGCTTCTCCTCCAAGGCCTCGAGCGAGCGGAGCAGCTTGTCGAACTCCGCGTCGCTGATGACCGGCTGGTCCTTCACGTAGTACCGGAAGCGGTGCTCCTCGATCTGCTCGGCGAGGCGCGCGTGCTCCTCGCGTGCCTTCGCGGGCACGCTCTGCGCCGCTGTCGCAGTCTGTGCGTCCTTGTCGCCGGCCACCGTATGTCCTCCCGTTACTGAGGGTTGTCCGCGAGTGATCTCGCGCCCGCGACGCAGTGGGCAAGGGCCTTACGGGCGTACGCGGGAGAGGCCCCCGCGAGACCGCACGACGGCGTGACCACGACCGATTCCGCGAGGGAACCCGGAGGCAGCCCCAGCCTGCGCCACAGCGTCCTGACACCACTGACGGTACTGGCAGGGTCTGACAATGCGGTGTCGGTGGACGGCACGACGCCGGCGAACAGCCGCAGGCCCGCCTCCACGGCCTCGCCGATCGCGTCGTCGTCACGCTCGGTGAGCAGTCCGGTGTCGAACGAGACCGCGGCCACCCCGGCCCGGCGAAGCAGCGCGAACGGCACGTCCGGCGAGCAGGAGTGGACGACGACCGGCACTCCGGCGACGTCGGTGTCATCGGTGTCGTCGGTGTCGTCGGCGGCATCGATCAGGTCCCGCAGCGCGGACTCGACCACCTGCCGGTCGACGGCGCGGTGGGTGCGGTAGCCGGAGGCCGTCTTGACCTGCCCGCGCAGTACGGCGGTCAGGGACGGCTCGTCGAGCTGGAGCACCGGGCGGGCGCCCGGGATCCGGCGGCGTACGTCCGCGAGGTGTGCGCGCAGGCCCTCGGCGAGCGAGCCGGTGAGGTCCCGGCAGGCGCCGGGGTCGGAGAGCGCGGCCTCGCCGTTCTTCAGTTCCAGGGCGGCGGCAAGCGTCCAGGGTCCGACGGCCTGCACCTTCAGCGGGCCCGCGTAGTCCTGGGTGAACTCCTCCAGGGCGTCGAGGTCCTCGACGAGCCAGGAGCGGGCGCGCCGTGTGTCCATACCGGGCCGGTCGCCGATCCGCCAGCCGCTGGGCTCCACGCGCGCGTAGACGTCCACGAGCAGCCCCGCGGTGCGCCCGATCATGTCGGCGCCGGGGCCGCGGGCGGGCAGCTCCGGCAGGTGCGGGAAGTCCTCGAAGGTGCCGGTGACGGCCTTGGCGGCCTCGCGGGCGTCGCCGCCGGGCATCGAGCCGACGCCGGTGGCCGGGCCCCAGACGGGCGGCGTACGCGGCGTATGTGGCGTGCTTTCGCTGTGCTCGCTGTGCTCGGTCATCGGCCCGGCCGCACCGTCAGGTCGTTGACCTCGGCGTCGCGCGGCAGGTCGAGGGCCATCAGGATCGTGGTGGCCACCGACTCGGGGTCGATGAAGCGCTCGGCGTCGTACTCCTTGCCCTCCTGCTGGTGCACCTTGGCCTGCATGGGGCTGGCGGTGCGGCCCGGGTAGACCGAGGTGACGTGGATGCCGTGGGGCTTCTCCTCCTGGCGCAGCGCGTCGGCGAGCGCCTTGAGGCCGTGCTTGGAGGCGGCGTACGCGGACCAGTCGGCGTGCGCGGTCAGGCCCGCACCCGAGTTCACGAAGATCACCTTGCCGTGGGTGAGCCGGAGTTGGGGCAGGAAGTGCCGGGTGATCTCGGCCGGGGCGATGAGGTTCACGTCGAGCTGGGCGCGCCAGACCTTGGGGGTGAGGTCGCCGACCGCGCCGAGGTCGACGATGCCCGCGATGTGCAGCAGCGAGTCGACCCGGTCGGGCATGGTCTGGTGCGAGAACGCCCAGGAGAGGCGGTCGGGTTCGGCCAGGTCGCCGACGAGGGTGCGGGCGCCGGGGTAGCGCTCGGCGAGCTCCTTGGCGCGGCCCGCGTCGCGCGCGAGCAGCACGAGGTCGTCCCCGCGCTCGTGCAGACGGCGCGCGACGGCCGCGCCGATACCGGAACCGGACCCGGTGATCACATGTGTAGCCATGCGGCACATTGTCGCAACAGCCCGGTCCGGGTTGTTGAACAGGCAGGCGGTTGCCCAGGTCAGCGGGTGCCGACGGCGCCTTCCAACCAGGCGAGCGCCTCGGCGGGCTCATCGGCGAAGAACACCAGGTCGGAGAGGGGCACCGGCAGGAAGCCCTCGTCCTCCATGCGCCGGAACTGGGTCCTGAGGCCGTCGTAGAAGCCCGCGGTGTTGAGCAGCACCACGGGCTTGTCGGTCCTGCCGTGCTTCTTCAGCTCCAGGATCTCGGTGGCCTCGTCGAGGGTGCCGGTGCCGCCGACCATGATCACGACGGCGTCGGCCTTGGCCAGGAGCAGCGCCTTCCGGTCGGCGAGGTTCTTGGTGATCACCATCTCGTCGGGCGCGGTCACCGGCCGCGCCTTCTCGGAGAGGAACTCGACGGAGACGCCGACGAGTCGGCCGCCCTTCTCCTGTACGCCGTCCGCGACGACCTTCATGAGACCGGCTTCCGAGCCGCCCCACACCAGGGTGTGCCCGGCCTTGCCGAGGCGTTCGGCGAACTCGCGGGCGGGGCGGGTGTAGCGGTCGTCGAGGTCGGCAGCGGAGAGGAAGACGCAGATGTTCATGCGCTCACCGTACGGTCCACGCGCGCGTGCGTAATGCGGATTTTGGACTGGCCGTGCGGCCTCTTCTCCCAGTCCGCCATGAACCGCGCCTCCAGGCCGTACTCGGCGGCGAGCCGGACCAGCGTCTCGGTGCGGTAGTAGAAGTCCTCGCGCAGGACGTGGTGTTCCTCGCCCTCGGTGCGGTCGAAGGTGAAGTCGAAGAAGCCCTCGGGGGCGAGGATGCGGCCGATGTGCGCGAAGCACTCCTCGATGACGTGCAGCGGCGAGTGCGAGAAGACGCTGTGCGCGTGCACGACGTCGAAGGACGCGTCCGGCAGGAAGTCGAAGGTGAGGTTGTCGGTCACGGTCAGATACGGCAGCTTCTCCTGTAGTCCATAGCGCACGAGGGTGCGTTTGGCGGCGATCAGGATGTCCGGCGAGATGTCGATGCCGTAGTAGTTGCCGGGTTCGAGGAAGTCGATGAAGAGCCGCCCCGCGCGCAGGTTGCCGCAGCCGATCTCCAGCATCCGGTGCTTGGGCGCGAGGCCGTGTTCCACCAGGTAGTCGAACTGCATCTGCCCGATCTCGCGCCAGCGGGCCGTCGAGGGCCCGCCGCCGACCGCGGCCTCCGCGCTGCGCGCCGCGTCGGAGGCCATCACGGCGCGGTAGTACGCCACGTGGTCCCAGCGGTGCCGTACGCGCAGGATCGCGTCGCGCGCGGAGCGGCGCAGATGGGCGGGTACGCGGCCGGGGTGCCGGACCGCGTAGCGGATCTTGTGTCGCAGGCTCCCGCGGTTGCGGGACAGGGCGCCGGGTTCCATGGATACCTCCACCGGGATCACCATTGACGGCAGATCTACCGCCTATGACAAGTGGCCGAATCCACACCGTAAAGGACAGATCAGTGACTGAAGGACACGTGATCACCGTCGAGCAGGGCACGCAGCACGTACGCGTGGTGCGTGACGGGCAGGTCATCGCGGAGAGCTCCCGCCCCTTGGTGCTGCGCGAGACGGGCTATCCCGCGCGCTACTACCTCCCTGAGGACGACGTCCGCACCGACCTGTTGACCCCGTCCGAGACCCACACGTACTGCCCGTTCAAGGGCACCGCCTCCTACTGGTCCCTGCCGGACGCCCCCGACCTGGTGTGGGCGTACCCGGACCCGAAACCCGAAGTGGCCGACATCAAGGGCCACTTCTGCTTCTACGAAGTAGAGACGCTCGCGTAGCACAGCCCTACCGGGGGCGACCAGCCCTACGCCGCCGTCGTAGTACGGCGGACCGTGGACGCGATGGTGGCCGAGCCCACCACGCGCGTGCCGTCGTACAGGACGATCGCCTGGCCCGGGGCGACGCCACGGACCGGCTCGGCGAAGGAGACATGCAGCTCGTCGCCGACCGGCTCCGCGGTCACCGGGGTCTCGTCGCCGTGGGCGCGCAGCTGCGCCGTGTACGCGCCGGAGCCCGCCGGGGCGGCGCCGCACCAGCGGGGCTTGATCGCGGTGAGCCCGGTGACGTCGAGCGCGGCCACCGGGCCGACCGTCACCGTGTTGTTCACCGGCGAGATGTCCAGGACGTACCGCGGCTTGCCGTCCGGGGCCGGGGTGCCGATCCGCAGGCCCTTGCGCTGGCCGATGGTGAAGCCGTACGCGCCCTCGTGGGTGCCCAGCTTCGCGCCGGACTCGTCGACGATGTCGCCCTCCGCCTTGCCCAGGCGGTTCGCGAGGAAGCCCTGGGTGTCGCCGTCGGCGATGAAGCAGATGTCGTGCGAGTCCGGCTTCTTCGCGACCGCGAGGCCGCGGCGCTCGGCCTCGGCGCGGATCTCTTCCTTCGTGGTGACGGTGTCGCCGAGCGGGAACATCGCGTGCGCGAGCTGCCGGTCGTCCAGGACCCCGAGGACGTACGACTGGTCCTTGGCCATGTCGGAGGCGCGGTGCAGCTCGCGGGTGCCGTCCTGGTTCTCGATCACCTTGGCGTAGTGACCCGTGCAGACCGCGTCGAAGCCGAGCGCGAGCGCCTTGTCGAGCAGCGCCGCGAACTTGATCTTCTCGTTGCAGCGCAGACAGGGGTTGGGGGTGCGACCGGCCTCGTACTCGGCGATGAAGTCCTCGACCACGTCCTCACGGAACCGCTCGGCCAGGTCCCAGACGTAGAAGGGGATGCCGATCACGTCGGCGGCGCGGCGGGCGTCACGGGAGTCCTCGATGGTGCAGCAGCCGCGGGCGCCGGTGCGGAAGGACTGCGGGTTCGCCGAGAGCGCGAGGTGCACTCCGGTCACGTCGTGGCCCGCTTCCGCGGCGCGGGCGGCGGCGACGGCGGAGTCGACCCCACCGGACATGGCGGCGAGGACGCGGAGGCGGCGCTGAGAGGCAGGGGTATCGGCACTCATAACTGTTCCAGAGTAGTCGGAACCTTTTGAAGCTCTTGCTTCGTTTTTACGATCACGGGATGGCACACGAGCGCTACATGGCATACGAGCACTACGGGGGAAGCGGTGGCCGAGGGCACTGATGCGAAGGCCGAGGGCACTGAGAAGAAGGGCGTGAGCAGACGCAAGCTGCTCGTCGGGGGCGGCTCCGCGGTCGTCGCGGGCGCGGCCGCGCTCACCTTCCAGGAGGAGCTGTCCCGCCTCTGGTGGCGGATCCCCGGGGTCGACAAGCAGCGGACCGAGGGCGAGGTGGACCAGTCGGGCGCGCGCTGGGTGGCGGCCTCGCGCGGAAATCTGCGGTACGCGGACCGGCCCGCGGACTACCGGATCGACCGCGTCATCGTGCATGTCACGCAGGGCAGCTACGCCACCGCGATCCGCGTCTTCAAGGACCCGCTGCACGCGGCGGCCGCGCACTATGTGATCCGCGCGAAGGACGGTGAGATCACACAGATGGCGCGCGAGCTGGACGTCGCCTTCCACGCGGGGAACCGGGGGTTCAACGAGCGGAGCATCGGCATCGAGCACGAGGGCTTCGTGGACAGGCCGTCGTCGTTCACGGACGTCATGTACCGGTCGTCGGCGCGGCTGTGCGCGGACATCTGCGCGCGGTACGAGATCCCGGTCGACCGCGAGCACATCCTGGGGCACAACGAGGTGCCGGGCGCCACGCACACCGATCCGGGCCCGCACTGGGACTGGGACCGGTACATACGGCTCGTACGGAAGGCGGCACGGGCCGCGTAACGCCAGGCCCTGTCTCCCCGATCTCCGCGGGCCCGCGACGCCGCCGTGACATCAGCCGCTGGTGCGGCGGGCGCACTCTCGCCGCACCAACTGCATCCATCGGCCGCTCCGCGGCGGGCGCGGTCCGATCCGCGGCGACCGGGGAGACAGGGCCAGGTCAGCTCAGGCCCGCCGACTGGGCCCGCTCCACCGCCGGGCCGATCGCCGCGGCCACCGCGTCGACGTCCGCCTTCGTCGACGTATGGCCGAGCGAGAAGCGGAGCGTGCCGCGGGCCAGGTCCGGGTCGGTGCCGGTGGCGAGCAGGACGTGGCTCGGCTGGGCCACGCCCGCGGTGCAGGCCGAGCCGGTGGAGCACTCGATGCCCTGCGCGTCGAGCAGGAGAAGCAGCGAGTCGCCCTCGCAGCCGGGGAACGTGAAGTGGGCGTTCGCCGGGAGGCGGTGGGCCGGGTCGAGCTCCGGGTCGCCGCCGAGGATCGCGTCCGGGACGGCCGTACGCACCGCCGTGACGAGCGCGTCCCGCAGGCCGCCGATCTCCCGCGCGAACCACTCGCGGCGCTCGGCGGCGATCCGCGCGGCCACCGCGAACGCGGCGGTCGCGGGCACGGCGAGGGTCCCGGAACGGACCTGCCGCTCCTGGCCGCCGCCGTGAAGCACCGGCACCGGGGTGTACTCACGGCCGAGCAGCAGCGCGCCGATGCCGTACGGGCCGCCGATCTTGTGGCCGCTGACGGAGAGCGCGGCGAGCCCGGAGTCCGCGAAGTCGACCGGGAGCTGACCCACGGCCTGCACCGCGTCGGCATGCAGCGGAATGCCGAACTCCGCGGCCACCTCCGCCAGTTCGCGGACCGGCATGACGGTGCCGATCTCGTTGTTGGCCCACATCACGGTGGCCAGGGCGACGTCATCGGGGTTGCGGGCGATGGCCTCGCGCAGCGCCTCCGGGTGCACCCGGCCGTACGCGTCGACGGGCAAGTACTCGACGGTTGCGCCCTCGTGCTCGCCCAGCCAGTGCACCACGTCCAGGACGGCGTGGTGCTCCACGGGGCTGGTGAGCACCCTCGTGCGGGCCGGGTCGGCGTCGCGCCGGGACCAGTAGAGCCCCTTCACGGCGAGGTTGTCCGCCTCGGTGCCGCCGGAGGTGAGGACGACCTCGCTGGGCCGGGCGCCGAGCGCCTCGGCGAGGGTCTCGCGGGCCTCCTCGACGGTGCGCCGGGCCCGCCGCCCCGCGGCATGCAGCGAAGAGGCATTACCGACGGCGGTGAGCTGGGCGGTCATCACCTCGACGGCTTCCGGGAGCATCGGGGTCGTCGCGGCGTGGTCTAGGTAGGCCATGGTGCGTCGATTCTACGAGCCGCAGTAGGGGAAATGACCAGACACCGATGTAAGGAGCTACTAGAGTTACGGTCATGACACAGGACATGGCGCGAGAAGACATGGCACAGGAACAGGAACAGGACATGGCACCGGACTGGATCCTTGACCGCACGTTCCCCAGCTCCGCCGGCGAGGTCCGCTGGGCCGAGCTCGGCGCACCGGACCTGCCGCCCGTGGTCCTCGTCCACGGCACCCCGTTCTCGTCGTACGTCTGGCGCGATATCGCCCGGGCGCTCGCGCGGGACCATCGGGTGTTCGTCTGGGATCTGCCCGGCTACGGGCAGTCGGAGATGCGCGACGGGCAGGACGTCTCGCTGCGCGCCCAGGGGAAGCTGTTCGCCGAACTCCTCGACCACTGGGGCCTGAACGGCCCGGACACCGACCCCGCCGCCGAACCCGTCGTCGTGGCCCATGACTTCGGCGGCTGCGTCGCGCTGCGCGCCCATCTGCTGCACGGGGCGCGCTACCGGCGCCTCGCCCTGGTCGACCCGGTGGCGCTCGCGCCGTGGGGCTCACCGACGTACCGCCTGCTCGGCGAGCACGCCGAGGTCTTCGGGCGCCTCCCGGCCCCGCTGCACGAGGCCGTGGTACGCGCGTATCTGAGCTCGGGCAGCCACCGCGGCCTGCACCCGGAGACGCTGGACCGGTTCACCGCGCCGTGGTGCACGGACGAGGGCCAAGCCTCGTTCTATCGGCAGATCAGCCAGAACGACCAGCGGTACACCGATGAAATCCAGGGCAAGTACGGCGAGTTGGAGCTGCCCGTCCTGGTCTGCTGGGGCATCGAGGACACCTGGATCCCGGTGGCGAAGGCCCACGAGCTGGCCGCGGCGGTGCCCGGCGCCGAGCTGCGGCTGTTCGAGGGCGCGGGCCATCTCGTCCAGGAGGACGCACCGGCCGAGCTGACGGCGGAGCTGATGCGGTTCTTCGCCGCCAAGGCGTAGCGGCCCGTCAGCCGATGTGCCAGGCCACCGCGCCGTTCGCCGTGACCAGGGCGGCGAGCACCGCCAGGTCGGCCACGCCGAGGCCGAGCCCGAGGAGGGCGCGGCCCCGGCGGGCGGTGCCGCCGCGCAGCGCGACGCAGGCGAGCGCGATGGCGAGCGGCCCCAGGATGACGTTCAGGACCAGGAGGCCGACGAGGCCGAGGACGAAGGAGGCGACGGCCGCGCCGTCGCTCGAACGGACCGCGCCCGAGGACGCCTTGGCGGTACGGGATGCGCTGAGCATGGCAGTCACGGCACTCACTTCGAACGGTGGTGGGCGAGGTGTTCCCGCACGGCGAAGGCGGTCAGCCAGCCGCCGATGACCGCGGCGGCCACGAAGGAGGCGGCGAGCGGGAGCTGAGCGACGGCGCCGAGCACGACACCTAGGAGGAGAAGTGCGGCAACCAGGACGATCACGAGAGCCCCTTCAGCGTACGACTGTTCACTGACTCCTCAGTCTAAACCCGCACTCCGCTCCCGCATTTCAGAAAACGGTTGTTTACTGAATGTCATGAGTCACACCGCCGCCGAAGCCTGCGCCCCCGCCGCACCCGCCGCACCCGCCGCACCCGCCCCCGAAGCCGTGGGCGCCCGTCAGGCGCAGAAGCTGAGGACCCGCCAGGCGCTGCTCGCCGCGAGCCTGGAACTTCTGGAGCGGCAGAGCCTGAGCAGCCTCGGGCTGCGCGAGGTGACCCGGGCCGTGGGCATCTCACCGGCCGCCTTCTACCGGCACTTCGCGGACATGGCGGACCTCGGGGTCGCGCTCGTCGAGGAGACCCTGGGCAGCCTGCACGGCGTGGTCGGCGCGATCCTCGCGGAGACCGGGGACAGCGAGGAGCGGGTGGCCCGCACCGTCGAGGTGATCGCCCGTCAGGTACGGGAGCAGCCGGGGCACTTCCGCTTCATCGTGCGCGAGCGGTACGGCGGCGTCGCGCCGGTACGCGAGGCCATCGCGGCCCAACTGCGCCGGTTCGCCGAGGAAGTGGCGGCGGCGCTCGCCGGGGAACCGGCGTCGGCGGGCTGGAGCCAGGAGGATCTGCGGATGCTGGGCGGGGTGTACGTCGGGCACATGGTGATGACGGCGGCGGACTTCCTGGAGGCGGGGCCCGAGGGCGCCGAGGAGGCGGCACAGGTCGCGCGGCGCAGGCTGCGGCTGGTGGCGGTGGGGCGGGAGCACTGGCTGGACGAGGCGTAGTTCGCGACGGAGCTCGGCCTCCTCGGCCTCCTCAGTCCCGGTACAGCAGTCTCCTCAGTCCCGGTACAGCTCGGTGATCGCCTGCGCCGCCCGGGCCAGTTCCGCTCTGGCTTCAGGCGGGTCCAGGACCTCCACCCGGTCCGCCAGGGAGAGCAGTTGGCGCACTTCGCGGACGTCGCCGAAGGCGAGGCGGACCCTGGCCCATCCTCCATCGCGTTCCGGTTCCGGATCCGCCACCAGAAACGCCCCATTCATCCGTACGAACATGTCCAGCCACCGCGCCCGCACCCGGGCCGTCACCATGACCGCGCCCGAGCGGTCCTCCACGCGGCGGCGCAACACCTCCCACGCATCGGCCAGTTCGACGCCCGGGCGGCGCCGTACCGGGTCCTCCGTCACCGTCGCCGTGTCGACGCGGTCCGCGCGGAACAGGCGCGGGGCGCCGCGATGGTCGGCGATCAGGTACCAGACGCCCGCTTTCAGGACCAGGCCGTACGGGTCCACGGTGTAGCGGCGCACCTCCCGCTGCCCGCTGTGCCGGTAGCGCAGCGCCAGGCGGCGGTCGCTGAACACCGCGTCCTGGAGGACGTCCAGGGCGTCGACCGCCTGGCGCGGGCCGCTGAGCCAGCGCACCGGGTCGACCAGGACGCGGCGGGACGTCAACTCGGCGGCGGGCCGGTGCGGTTCGGGCAGCGCGGCCATCACCTTGCGCAGGGCCGAGCCGAGCGCGGCGTCGAGCCCGAGGGCGGCGTGCGCGCCCTCGGCCGCCAGGATGAACAGGGCCCGCGACTCGTCGGCCGTCAGGCCCGTGACATCCGTACGGAATCCGGGGAGCAGCGCGATGCCGCCGTGCCGCCCGCGCTCGGCGTAGACCGGCACGCCGGTCGCGGACAGCGCCTCGACGTCGCGGTAAATGGTGCGTACGGAGACCTCGAGGCGCTCGGCGAGCTCATGGGCGGGGACGCGTCCGCGGGTCTGGAGCAGCAGGAGGATGGAGAGCAGCCGGTCGGACTTCACGGGTTCAGGATGCCGTCCCCGGTCCGGCCGTCGAACCGGCCCTACCGCGTGCGCGGCGCCCGCGCCAACTGCCGTGACTGGGCCACCAGGCGGTCCGCGCTGTCCCAGACCTCGGCGTCCTCCTCCAGGAAGCCACCCGCGAGGTTGCGTGTGCTGATCGCCACGCGCAGGGGGCCGGGTGCGGGCCTGCGCCGGACGTGCACGGTCAGTTCGACCGTGGGTACCCAGCCCTTCAGGCCCAGCTCGAAGGCGGTGGGCGGCAGTGCGTCCACGGCGAGGAGCAGGGACAGCGGGTCGTGGTCGCGGCCGTCGGCGAGCCCGAACCAGGCGCGCATCTCGCCGTTGCCGGACGGCTGCCCGAGCGCCCAGCCGAGGGTCGCGGGGTCGAGTTTCAGCCAGAGCCGGTCGGCGATCGCGGAGCTGCCGGGCACCGGCGGCCCGTCGGCCGGGGCGTCCTGCGGGCCGAAGCACTGCTCGACGGGCGGGATGGCCGGGGGCTCGGCCGTCGTACGGATCTCGTCGGTGAGGTCGTCGAGCGCGCCGTACGTGGCGAGCACCCGGATGCGTTCGACCTCCTGCCCGTCCTCGTCGCGCTGGACGAGCGACGCGGTGCCGGTGGAGAGGGTCCGTCCGGTACGGATCACGTCGGTACGGATGACCGCGGGGCCGGGCTGCGAGGCGGTCAGGTAGTGCGCGGAGACCGTGAACGGGTCGGAGTGCGGCAGCGCCGCGCCGAGCGCCCGGCCGAGCACGGCGAGGAGATAGCCGCCGTTGACCGCGTTGATGATGGTCCAGCCCGCGGAGAGCTCGGCGTCGTACACGCCGGGCTCGCGCAAGGTCACCGCGGTGTCGCGGTCGAATTCGCTGTCACCGATCGCGGCGGGGGCCGCCGTCGCACTGCCCTGATTCATGCGCAGCACCGTACAACACGAAACTACTAAGCGGTAGCTTTCTCGCGACGGCCCTGCCCGCTCTCACGGCTCCTCCGCCACCGTCACCCTGCGGTTCCAGGCGCGCGGGGCCCGCCAGCGGAACCGGAGGGCGAGCAGCCGGAGCACGAAGGCGAGGGCGGCGGCGAGGGTGCTGGTCACCGAGTTCAGGACGTCGAAGCTGATGCAGAGCGCCACGGAACCGGCGCCCACCATGGCCGGGACCGCGTACAGGTCGCGGTCCCAGCGCAGCAGCGACGGCACCTCATTGGCCAGGACGTCGCGGAGCACCCCGCCGCCGACCGCGGTCGCGAGACCCAGAGCGGCCGACGCGGTGAGCCCGAGCCCGTACTCGTACGCCTTGATCGTGCCCACCACACAGAAGAGGCCGAGGCCCGCGGCGTCGAAGACGCTGACGGCGCCGTTGATCCGCTCCACCTCGGGGTGCAGGAAGACCACCAAGGCCGCGGCGATCAGCGGGGTCACGAAGTAGCCGAGGTCCGTGAAGGCGGCGGGCGGGACCGCACCGATCATCACGTCCCGGAAGATGCCGCCACCGAGCGCGGTGGCCATCGCGAGCACGGCGATCCCGAAGACGTCGAAGTTCTTGCGGACGGCGAGGAGGGCGCCGGAGATCGCGAAGACGAAGATGCCGGCGAGGTCGAGGGCGTGCTGGATGGAGGGGGTGAAGAGATCCGTGAGGTCCTGGAACACGGACTGATTGTGCCGGGTGGCGGGGGCCGGGCTCGGCGTGGGCGGGCCCGCGGCGCCTTTTCCCCAGCCCCGCCCCTTCCCGGCTGTGCCGATATGCGGCTAACGCCGCGTGGGGGGCCTTGCCCCCGGACCCCCGCTCCTCAATCGCCGGAGGGGCTCTTTATGACGTCCTCCGTCGACGCAAGCAGCTTCGTGTCCCCGGGCTGCTGATCCGCGAAGTTCTCCGGATGGTGGCAGGCCACCTGGTGCCCGGTCCGGAGGGCCGTCAGCGGCGGCTCCGCCGTCCTGCAGATCTCCGTCGCCTTCCAGCAGCGCGTGTGGAAGCGGCAGCCGGGCGGCGGGGACAGGGGGGACGGCACGTCCCCGCGGAGCAGGATGCGGCCGTTGCCGTTGGTCTTGGCGGCGCGGCGCTTCGGGTCCGGGACCGGGACCGCGGAGAGCAGGGCCCGGGTGTACGGGTGCATCGGGGTGTCGTAGAGCGACTTGCGGTCGGCCAGCTCGACGATCTTGCCGAGGTACATCACCGCGATCCGGTCCGAGACATGGCGGATCACCGAGAGGTCGTGGGCGATGATCAGGTACGTCAGTCCGAGCTCGTCCTGCAGGTCGTCCAGGAGGTTGACCACCTGGGCCTGGATGGAGACGTCCAGGGCCGAGACCGGCTCGTCCGCGACCACCAGCTTGGGGCGCAGGGCCAACGCCCGTGCGATGCCGATGCGCTGGCGCTGGCCGCCGGAGAATTCGTGCGGATAGCGGTTGTAGTGCTCGGGGTTGAGGCCGACCACCTCGAGGAGGCGCTGCACCTCCTTCCTGACCCCGCCCTCCGGCGTGACGCCCTGAAGCTTGAACGGCGTCGAGACGATGGTGCCGACCGTATGCCGCGGATTCAGCGACGAGTACGGGTCCTGGAAGATCATCTGGACGTCGCGGCGCATCGGACGCATCGCGCGCACGCCCAGGTGCGTGATGTCGCGGCCCTCGAACTCGACCTGCCCGGCGGTGGGTTCGAGCAGCCGGGTGATCAGGCGGCCCATGGTGGACTTGCCGCAGCCCGACTCGCCCACCACGCCGAGGGTTTCACCCGAGCGCACGTCGAAGTCGATGCCGTCGACGGCCTTGACCGAGGCGACCTGGCGCTTGAGCACGCCCTTGCGGACCGGGAAGTGCTTCTGGAGCCCGGTGACCCTGAGCAGCGTCTCGCCCGGTGCCGGGTCCTCGGCAAGGGCCGCCGAGCCCGCCGAGCCGTCTTTCGCGGGGATGGTCACAGCCTTGTCCTGCTTGTCTTCGCTCACAGCTTGGGCGCAATCTCTTCGGTCCAGATACGTTCCCGCTGCTCCTGCGAGAGGTGGCAGGCGCTCCAGTGCCCGGACCCGGTCTCGGCCAGCTCCGGGCGGACGGTGCGGGTGACATTGCCCTTGGGCAGATCGGCGTACGGGCAGCGCGGGTTGAAGGCGCAGCCGGACGGGATGTTGATCAACGAGGGCGGGGAGCCCTTGACCGGGATCAGGCGGTCGGTCTGCTCCTTGTCGATGCGCGGCATCGAGCCCAACAGGCCCCAGGTGTAGGGGTGTTGCGGTTCGTAGAAGACCTTCTCCGCGGATCCGCGCTCGACGCAGCGGCCGCCGTACATCACCAGGATGTCGTCGGCGAGCTCGGCGACCACGCCCAGGTCGTGGGTGATGACGATGACGGCCGAGCCGAACTCCTTCTGGAGGTCCCGGATCAGGTCGAGGATCTGCGCCTGCACGGTCACGTCGAGCGCCGTGGTCGGCTCGTCCGCGATGAGCAGGTCGGGGTTGTTCACGAGCGACATCGCGATCATGGCGCGTTGGCGCATGCCGCCGGAGAACTCGTGCGGGTAGGAGTCGACCCGCTTGTCGGGCTGCGGGATGCCGACCCGGTCGAGCATCTCGATGGCCCGCTTGCGCGCGGTCTTCTTGTCCACGTCGTGGTGGACGCGGTACGCCTCCACGATCTGCTTGCCGATCGTGTAGTACGGGTGCAGCGCGGAGAGCGGATCCTGGAAGATCATCGACATCTCGCGGCCGCGCAGGCGACGTACCTCTTGCGGATCGGCGGTGAGCAACTCCTGGCCGTCCAGCCAGATTTCGCCGGAGAGCTGGGCCTTGCGCTTGCCGTACTGGCCCGCCGTGTGCAGGCCCATGATGCCGAGCGAGGTGACGGACTTGCCGGAGCCGGACTCGCCGACGATGCCGAGGGTCTTGCCCTTCTCCAGCTTGAAGCTGAGCCCGTCGACGGACTTGACCAGGCCGTCGTCGGTGGGGAAGTGCACCTTCAGATCGCGCACTTCGAGGAAGGCGGTGGGGGCGGCCGACGCGCCCGTGGACTCGGGTTCTCCGAGTGCGGCGCCGGTCTTGTTCAGGTCGGTCATCCGAGCCTCACTCGCGGGTCGATCACGGCGTACATCAGGTCAACGACGAGGTTGGCCAGGGTGATGGCGAGCGACATGCACAGCGTCACACCGAGGATCATCGGCAGGTCCTTGCCGTCGATCGCCTGCACCGCCTCACGGCCGAGCCCCGGCAGGTTGAAGGTCGTCTCGGTGAGGACGGCACCGCCCATCAGGATGCCCAGGTCCAGGCCGAAGACGGTGAGGATCGGGGTCATGGTGGAACGCAGCGCGTGCCGCCGGATGACCACGGGCTCCTTCACGCCCTTGGCCCGGGCGGTGCGGATGTAGTCCTCGCCGAGCACCTCCAGCATGGTGGCCCGGGTGAGCCGGGCGTACATCGCGGCCTGGAGGAAGGCGAGCACGATCCAGGGCAGGATCAGGGTCTCCACCCAGGTGCCGAAGGAGTCGTTGGTGGTGAGGCTGTCGTCGATGTGCACCCAGCCGAGGCTGTGCACGAAGATGCCCATGGCGATCATGCCGGTGAAGAAGATCGGCATCGAGACGCCGGAGAGCGCGGCCACCATCGCGGAACGGTCCCAGATCGAACCGCGCTTGAGCGCCGAGATGACACCGACGGCGACACCGCCGAACAGCCACAGGATCGCGGCGCCACCGGCCATCGCGGCGGTCACCGGCAGGGCGTCCTTGATGGTCTCCCACACCGGGGCCTCGGTACGGAAGGAGTAGCCGAGGCACGGCGACGGGCAGTGGGTCACGCTGTTGCCGCTGCCGAAGTCCCGGCCGAACGGGATGCCCTTGACGAACTCCGCGAACTGCACGAGGAGCGGGTCGTTCAGGCCCAGCTTCTCCCGGATTCCCTCGAGTTGCTCGGCGCCGGAGTTCTTGCCCGCGAAGAGCACGGCAAGGTCCTGCCCCGCCCACTTGGGCAGCATGTAGAAGATGGTGAACGTCGTGAGCAGCACGACAAGCACCATCACGATGACGGCGCCCAGGCGCCGGATGAGATAAGCAAGCACTGTGCGCGGCCCGCCGGCGGCCGGAATTCCGGGTTGCGGAGTTCCGGCCGCCGACCGGGGCCATCACCTGCCCTTCGGACTGGCGGGGTTCGGCGAGAGTGGACGGGCCAGCGGGCCGGTGACGATTACTTCACGCCGAGCGTGACGTAGTCGTAGCGGCCGCTGTAGGCGGCGGAGGAATAGACGTTGGTCAGCCGCGAGCTGCGCCAGGTGATGTTCTTCTCCTGCAGGAACGGCATCCAGTAGGCCTGGTCGATCACGCGGTGGCTCATGCCCTTGTAGATCTCGGCGGCCTTCTCCGGGCTGTCCGCTGCGATGGCGTCGTCGAAGAGCTTGTCGATCGTCTTGTCCTTGATCTCGGACTCGTTGTAGTTGCCGTTCTCGTAGATGAAGCGGCTGTCCCACAGCGGCTGGCCGAAGCCCTGGCCGGACGGGAAGTCCGGGCCCCAGCCGCTCATGATCATGCCGTAGCCGCGACTCTTGACCACCGAGGGGGAGCCGGTGATGCTCGGCGACTCGGAGCCGATGATGGTGTCGACCTGGAGCTTGATACCGACCTTGCCGAGGCTCTCCTGCAGCTGCGTGGCGGCCTCCTTCTCACCCGGGTTGTCGTTCCGCGCGGTGACCTTGGTGGAGAAGCCGTTCGGCTTGCCGCACTCCTTCAGCTCCGCCTTGGCCTTGGCGGCGTCCGGCTTGCCCTTGCGCTCCAGAATGCCGTACGGGTCGTACTCCGGGTCCGAGCCGGGGATGGCCTTGGGCAGCGGGCTCACCGCGATGTCACCGGCCGCGAGCTTGCCGCCGCGGACCTTCTGCAGCGCCGCGAAGTCGGTGGCGTAGAAGACCGCCTTGCGGCAGTGGACGTCGTCGAGCGGCTTGGCGGCCGTCACCAGGGCGACATAACGGATGAAGTCCGTCTGCATGTTGTCAACGTTGTCCTTGTGGTCCTGCATGGCCGTGATGCGACCCGACTGGGTCATGCCCGTGCCGTTCATGTCGAGGTCGTACTCGCCCGCGATCAGCTTCTTGTCGTTCTCCTCCTTGTTCGGGGAGAAGGCGACCGTGATCTTGTCGGGCAGGGCCGGGCGGATCGGGTCCGACTCCTTGTTCCAGTGCTTGTTGCGAACCAGGACGGCGCTCTTGCCCGGGCGGTAGGACTGGAACTTGTACGGGCCGTTCGAGAAGGGCTCGTTGGCGTACTTCGCCTTGGTGTCCTTCTCCTTCTTCACCGGCGAGCCGGACGGCATGGCCAGCATGTTCTCGAAGTCGCTGTTGGGCTCCGGGAGGTGGAAGATGATGGTCTTGTCGTCGGGCGTCTCGATCGCCTTCAGGCCCTCTTCGGAGTCGTCCTCGTAGGGGCCCTTGTACTTGCCCTCGGGGTCGAGCACGCTCTTCAGATACGCCGGGCCGCCGGTGATCACCTTGGTGGCCCAGGCGCGCTCGATGCCGTACTTGATGTCCTTGGAAGTCAGCTTGGAGCCGTCCTCCCAGGTGAGCCCGTCGCGCAGGGTGTACGTGTAGGTCTTGCCGTCGTCAGTGATCTTGGCGTTGTCCGTGGCCAGGTCCGGGACCAGCTTGTTGGACGCCTCGCCGGGCTTGGTGTCGTACGTGACCAGCTGGCGGGTGAAGAAGCGCATCGCGTCCCACGTCATGCCGTAGTAGGCGCGCTGCGGGTCGAGGGAGTCGAACGGCTGCTTCGCGATGAACTTGAGCGTGCCGCCCTTCTTCTTCGAGGGGTTGGCGACCTTGCCGATGCCCGCGTTGTAACCGGCGCCCTTCTTGGTCTCCTCGTCACCGCCGCCGCACGCGGTGGTGGTCATCAGCGCCGCTACCACGAGGGCCGCGCCCGCGGTGAGCCTTCGTTTGGTGAAACCTGTGGGCATTTCTCGCATCCTCCGAGATTCGCGGTCCCTGGCTCTGGTGCCGGAGAACCATGTGGAAGAGCCGCCTGACGGTACGGCAGGGGCAGGTCGGTCAGGGCTGTTCAGCGGGTTCCCTTGGGGTCCAGGGCGTCGCGCAACCCATCACCGAAGAGGTTGAAGGCAAGGACGGTGATGAAGATCGCCAGACCCGGGAAGACCATGAACATCGGGTCGTGCTCGTACACCTGGAGGGCGTCCCGGAGCATGCCGCCCCAGGAGGCGGTGGGCGGTCGCACACCGGCGCCGAGGAAGCTCAGCGCCGCTTCGGTGAGGATGTTGGTGGGGATCATCAGCGTGGTGTACACGGTGATGGGGGCCACCAGGTTGGGCAGCAGCTCCTTGAACAGGATGTGCCGGGAACCGCCGCCCAGGCTGCGGGCCGCCTCGACGTACTCCCGCTCGCGCAGCGACAGCGTCTGGCCGCGCACGATCCGGCCGATGTACGGCCAGCCGAACAGGCCGATGACCAGGATGAGGGTGGCGATCCGCACCCCGCTGCCGGTGAGTCCGAAGAGATCGTCCGGCAGCACCGAGACCAGGGCGATGATGAAGAGCAGCTGCGGGAACGAGAGCAGGACGTCCATCACCCGGCTGATCAGCGCGTCCACCCAGCCGCCGAAGAAACCGGCGATGATCCCGAACAGGGTGCCGAGGGCCACCGCGACCAGGGCGGCGAGCACGGCGACCAGCATCGAGACCCGGGCCCCGTAGACGATCCGGCTGAACACGTCCCGGCCGGTGTTCGGTTCGACACCGAACAGGAAGTCCCCGCTGATGCCGCCGAGGGCGCCCTTGGGCAGGTTGGTGATGTCCTCCAGCTGGTCCAAGTGGCCCTGGTTCGGGGGGTGTCCGAAGAGGCTCACGAGGAGCGGCGCGAAGACGCTGACCAGGACGAGCACGACGACAACGACCGCTCCGGCGAGCGCCACCTTGTCCTGCTTGAGGCGGTTCCAGGCGATCTGCTTGAGCGAACGCCCTTCGACCTTCTTGCCCGCGGCGTCGGCTGCGCCCTCTACGGGCGCGGCCTTCTCCGCGTCCGTGGCTGTGTCATGCATTGGCGCCGTCATCGTGGCAGGGTCCCCTCTCAACCGGTGGTGACCGGCCCGCACTTGCCGCTGTAGCGGCGGTTCCGTAGACGGTGCGAGCGACATCGACGCACTGGCCGACTGGTCGGTCTGCTCGCACACAGGCCCGAAAGGCCGTACATGCGGGGAGTCTTCAATGTGGCCGCGATCACCCGCCAGCCCTGTCCGTGAATGGATGCGCAACCGTGATGTGGCCAGCAGGCTTCCGCTATGCGAACAACTTGATCGCTTCAGCGGTTCACGACTGGGGCCCCAAACTGCCCCTAAAACGGTGGAGTTGGGCACGGGGGTCCAGGGGGCGCTGCATCCATCAGCGGCTTCGCCGCGGGCCCCTGGAGAAAGGTCCTCACTACCTTCAGTACGCGCCGGGCGCCGCGGGCGGATAGCCGTACCCGCCTGCCCCGATCTGCGCCGCAGGCGCCCCGTGGGCCTCACGGTCGTAGAACGGCCGGGCGTTGGCCCGCAGCCACAGGGCGACCGGGTCGAACTCGTCGGCCATCGCGACCGTCGACACCGCGAGCCCGTCCGGCACCGTGGCGACGGACTGCTGCATCATCGCGCGCACCGCGTCCACCGAGGCGGGATCGGTGGCGTACACGTCGAGACCGATCGCCAGATACGGGGTGCCGAGCGCCGGCTGCACCCAGGCACGGCGCAGCGCGCGTACGGCCGGGGTGCGATGGGCGTTCTGCGCGAGGTGGGCGTAGAACTGCGGGACCTCGATGGTGGGTTCGGAGATCCGCAGCGGTCCGGCGGGCAGCCGGTCCAGGCCCGTGGCGATGCGGCGCAGGTCGAGCCAGGGGACACCGACGCCGCCGCCGGGGGCGTGCGGATTGAGCCAGAGGCCGTAGTGGTCCGGGTATAGGGTGCGGGCCACGTCGAGGCCGGGGACGACCTCGTGGGCGCGGTTCCAGCCGGAGGCGGCGAGCTCCTGCGCGGAGGTCACGCAGGGCGCGTAGCCGTAGCCGTCGACCTCCATGTTCCCGTACTGCGCGTCGGGGGAACCGGCCTGGCCGTGCCAGAGCAGCATCCAGACGCGGTCCTGGGCGAGGGCGCCGAGCAACGCCTCGTACGCGTCATAGCGCCCGGGCGTCACCTGGCGCAGCATGTGCTCGACCTTCCCGGCCGCAGCCGTGCCCGACGCACTCACCGTAGACCGGCCCCCTTGGCGTGGTGTTCCGTACTCGATCCGCCCCCGGTCGTGGGGCGTTGGCTGGGAAACAGCTTATGGCGCGGCGGGCGGAACGCGGATGCGGCCCGGCCGCCCGAGCCGCGACTCATTGGTCCTGGCGATGGTCCCGGCGGTAGAAGGGGCGTACCTTCTCGGTCATCCAGGCGCCCACCGGGTCCTGGGCCACGTCAAGCAGGACCAGGTTGACCGGCCAGGGCACCGGGGCGCGGCCGAGCGCGCGGCCCAGGGCGTCCATGGGGAGGTTGCGGGCGGCGCCCTCCCATTGGGAGAGCTCGACGCCGACGAACATCACCGGCTTGTCGCCCTCGATGCTGGCCAGGCAGCGGCGGGCGCTGAGCACCACGCCGGTGGCCTCGAACTCCTCGCTCGTGACGGCCAGGAAGTCCACCGGGTCGTCCTGCCAGTCCGGTTCGAAGAGCCGGACGCGGCCGCCGCTGGCCGGGCCGTCGAGCGGGGTGCGCCCGTAGCGGCAGAGCTCGGCGACGGCGGGCGGCGGCAGCAGCGTGCCGACCGCGCCGGGGCCCGCGTCCGGGTTCACTGCGATGCCGAGCAGCGGCGGCAGGCCGCGGGCGAACTCCACGGCGGGCGCCGCGGTGAAGCTCATGTGATCGCCGACGATCTGCCGCAGGCGCTGCTCGGAGCTGAAGACGGGGACGTACGCCCGGTCGTCGATGGTGACGGTGGGCAGGTCCAGGTTCGGGCTGTCCGGGCCGCCGCCGTTCGGCAGCGGCACCCAGACCTTGCCTCGCCCCAGGGCCTCCACGATGCGCGGGCCCGCCGACTGGGCAGCGTGCGCCGCGGCTTCCGGTGAGCCCGCGGCGGAGGCGGCGAGGACCTCCTCCAGCTCGTTGGCCGGCCATCCGGGGTGCGGCCCGTCGGGCCCGCCCGGAGTCCCCTGTACCGGAATGTCCATCAATGTCCTCGTCGTCCCCTGTGTACCTCTGTGCGCTTCCGCTCGCGGTGCTGACCCGCGACGCCCACGACCTTAACTCCGCAAGCCGCCACGCTTCACGGGGCGGGCGGACGGACGGGCGGACGGGCGGACGGGCGGACGTCATTCCCCGAAGTCGACGCCCACCAGGGCCCCCGCCGCCTCCCGGTCCAGGAGCACCGCCGAGCCGCAGCCCCCGGGGATACGGCCGCGCTCCGCGTCCCGGACGAGCCGTCCGACCGCCCTGCGGTGCCGGGCGAAGGCGTACCGGGAGACCCGCCGCCCGCGCTCCCGCTGCCCCGCGAGCGCGACCTGCGGCGCGACGTCGAGCAGCAGGAGGTGCAGCACGCGGCCGCGGCGCCGGGCCTCGCGGGCGAGCCAGCGGCGCACCCAGCGCTGCGTACCGCAGTCGTGCACGACGACGCTGGCGCCGGAGCGCAGCGCCCGCCGCAGGTGCGCGTAGTGCGCGAGCCGGACGAGGGGGCGGTACGTCGCGTACGGCAGCTTCCGGGGCAGTCGGCGGGCCCAGCGGTCACGGGCGTCCTGGGAGTCGAAGCGGGGGGCCGCCACCGCCCGCTGGATCAGCGTGCTCTTGCCGCTGCCCGGCAGCCCCGAGACCACGACCATGTCGCCCTCGCCGAAGTGCAGCCTGCGGGGCGTGCGCCCGGCACGGCCGCGCAGGTCACGGACGATGGGCACCGGCCCGACCGCTCCGGCGGCCGCTGCCGCAGTGCGGGCGTCGGCCTCCCGCTGTCCCGGCACCACGACGCCTGTCGTGGGCACCCCTGCGTACGCGCCGGCCTCGTGCACCGTGATCGTCCTCCCCCTCCGCAGCGTGACTGTCTCCTTACCGCCGAGTGTAAAGAGCCGGTAATGCGGCACAAGCTCTTTCCACACAGACGGGACGTGCAATGATGTCCGCGCCAACTGCATACCGGCCGCTTGAATCCGCGCGGGAGAGCTCCCAGTCACGCACTGGGGCGCCGAAGGAGCAAGTCCCTCCCTTGAATCTCTCAGGTCCCGATACCGCGCGGGCGAGGCAGATCTGAAAAGCGGGCCCGTCCCGGCACTGCGCCGTACGGCCCCACCCAAGGTGCAAGTCGCGCCGTCCTTCCAGGGGAGCGCAGCGCGACGAACCTCTCAGGTTTATGACAGATGGGGAGGAACGACCTCACCCGTCATGCCCTGGGAGCCAGACACATGACAGATTCTTCGCACATCCCGCGCAAGACCGCGCTCGATGCCCTGCATCGTTCGCTCGGCGCGACCATGACCGACTTCGCGGGCTGGGACATGCCGCTGCGGTACGGCAGTGAGCGCGACGAGCACAACGCCGTACGCACCAAGGCCGGGCTCTTCGACCTCTCCCACATGGGTGAGATCACCGTCACCGGCGCGCAGGCCGCGGACCTCCTTGACTACGCCCTCGTCGGCAACATCGGCGGAGTGAAGCCGGGCCGGGCCCGCTACACCATGATCTGCCAGGAGGACGGCGGCATCCTCGACGACCTGATCGTGTACCGGCTGGGGGACGCCGAGTACATGGTGGTCGCCAACGCCTCCAACGCCCAGGTCGTCCTGGACGCCCTGACCGAGCGCGCCGCCGGTTTCGACGCCGAGGTGCGCGACGACCGCGAGGCCTACGCGCTGCTCGCGGTACAGGGCCCGGACTCCCCCGCCATCCTCAAGGCGGTCACGGACGCCGACCTGGACGGCCTGAAGTACTACGCGGGTCTGCCCGGCACCGTCGCCGGGGTCCCGGCGCTGATCGCGCGCACCGGCTACACCGGCGAGGACGGCTTCGAGCTGTTCCTGAAGCCGGAGCACGCCGAGACCGTGTGGCAGGCGCTGACCGCGGCCGGTCAGTCGTACGGCCTGGTGCCGTGCGGGCTCTCCTGCCGGGACACGCTGCGCCTCGAGGCGGGCATGCCGCTGTACGGGCATGAGCTGTCCACCTCGCTGACCCCGTTCGACGCGGGGCTCGGCCGGGTCGTCAAGTTCGAGAAGACCACGAACGACGGGAAGTTCGTGGGCCGCGAGGCGCTGGAGCGGGCCGCCGAGCGGGCCGAGCAGAACCCGCCGCGCAAGCTCGTCGGCCTGATCGCCGAGGGCCGCCGGGTGCCCCGTGCCGGATACGCCGTGGTCGCCGAGGGCGCCCCGGTCGGCGAGGTCACCTCGGGTGCCCCGTCCCCGACGCTCGGCAAGCCGATCGCCATGGCGTACGTCGACGCGGCGCACGCCGAGCCCGGCGTCAAGGGCGTCGGCGTCGACATTCGCGGTACCCACGAGCCGTACGAGGTCGTGGCGCTGCCGTTCTACAAGCGCCAGAAGTGACACTCGGTCCGGCCACGCCCGGCCGCACCGTCCTCAGGTTCCTCACCACTCCCCCGCGTACAGGAGAATTCAGGCCATGAGCAATCCCCAGGAACTGCGTTACAGCAAGGAGCACGAGTGGCTGTCGGCCGCCGCTGACGGCGTCTCGACGGTCGGCATCACCGAGCACGCGGCCAACGCGCTCGGCGATGTGGTCTTCGTCGACCTGCCGGAGGTCGGCGCGACGGTGACCGCGGGCGAGACCTGCGGCGAACTGGAGTCCACCAAGTCCGTGAGCGAGCTGTACTCGCCGGTGACCGGTGAGATCACCGAGGTCAACGAGGACGTGGTGAACGACCCGTCCCTGGTCAACTCGGCCCCGTTCGAGGGCGGTTGGCTGTTCAAGGTCCGCGTCTCGGAGGAGCCGAAGGACCTGCTCTCCGCCGACGAGTACACCGAGTTCTCCGGCTCCTGAGCCGCGTAGGCCGCCCTTAAGGACGTAACGCATGTCGCTTCTCAACACCCCGCTGCACGAGCTCGACCCGGATGTCGCCGCCGCTGTCGACGCCGAGCTGCACCGCCAGCAGTCCACGCTCGAAATGATCGCCTCGGAGAACTTCGCCCCGGTCGCGGTCATGGAGGCCCAGGGCTCGGTCCTCACCAACAAGTACGCCGAGGGCTACCCCGGCCGCCGTTACTACGGCGGCTGTGAGCACGTCGACGTGGTCGAGCAGATCGCCATCGACCGCATCAAGGAGCTCTTCGGCGCCGAGGCCGCCAACGTCCAGCCGCACTCCGGTGCGCAGGCGAACGCGGCCGCGATGTTCGCGCTGCTCAAGCCGGGCGACACGATCATGGGTCTGAATCTCGCGCACGGCGGGCACCTGACCCACGGCATGAAGATCAACTTCTCCGGCAAGCTCTACAACGTCGTCGCCTACCACGTCGACGACCGGACCGGCCA
>NZ_JBSFUT010000039.1:0-81014 GCF_053591935.1 Streptomyces sp. NPDC002851
CCCGCTTCGACAAAACCGCCGCCATCTACCAGGCCGGACTACTCATCGCAGGCATCTTCCTCTGGGCCGCACGATGATCCAAGAGAAACGCCCTAACCCCGCTGGGCGCTTCGACCCCTGGACCCCCAGGGGTCTGGGGCGGAGCCCCAGTTGTGGGAAGGGGCGGGTAGGGGAAATAGGGTCGCCGCAGGCGCCAAGCTCCGCCGGACACGCCCTCGCGAGCTCAATCCTGAGCAGCCACTTTCGGCACACAACTTTCACACCTCCTGCCTCAGCCGTTACGCATCCCGCCCTAGCCTCTCGAACCTATGGACTACTGCCACCCATGCCGTCGCCATCTCAACGGCGCCCTGGCGTGCCCGGGCTGCGGCACCTCTGCCGAGGCCTGCCGCCGGTACGCCGAGGAGGCGGCCGCGGCCGAGGCGCTGGCGGAGGCCGGAGCGGGGGACGGCGAGGAGACGCGGACCGCCGGACGTCGACGCTCCCGGCTCCGCGGCGAGCGCACCCGCGCCGAGCGCCGCACCATGCTGCGCCGGCACCGCCGCCGCCGGAACCGGGTCTTCCTGCTCGGCGCGGGCCTCGTCCTGACCGCGGGCGCGGTCGCCGTGACCGAGTTGGGCGCGCAGGCCCCGACGGACGACCGGGCCGCGGGCTCCACGTCCCCGGACGGGACCCCCGACGACGCCACGGGCGCGACCCCGTCGGAGACGGAGACGTCCACCCCGGACCGGGCCGACCGCACTTCCCCGTCGCGCACCTCGCCCGCGGACTCGGCGACGCCCACGGACTCCGTAAGCCCGGACGAGACAACCAAGAAGCCGAAGAAGCCGAAGGAATCCTCGGAGCCGGACGAGTCGTCCACGCCGACCTCCCGCCCCACCACCCAGCGCCCGTCGTCCCGGCCCCCGCGGCCGACCCCGCCCGAGACCTCGGACCCGAAGCCGACCCCGTCGGAGACGGAGACGTGCACACGGTTCTTGTGGTGGTGCACGTAAGGGATTCTCGCCAAACAGCTCGGCGAGGGGCAGACCGCCGGGCCCAGACCGCCGGGCCCAGGTCAGGCGGTGTCGTCCCCCAGCATTCGCCGCAGCAGATCCCGCAGCGCCACCCGCTCCTCCCGGGACAGCTCGCCGAGCGGTTCGCGGGCGAAGTCGTCGAGGCCCTCGCGGAGTGCCCGGGCGGTGCGTGCCCCCTCCTCCGTCGGCGCCGCCAGCTTGACCCGCCGGTCGGCCGGGTCGGGCCGCCGGGCCACGTAGCCGCGGGCCTCCAGGCGGTCCACGATGCCGGTCACGTTCGACGGCTCGCACTTCAGCTTCTGGGCGATCCGGCGCATCGGCATGGGCTCCAGGGCGAGCAGTGCCAGGACCCGTGCCTGGGCGCCGGTGAGGGAGTGCTTGGTGGCCGCCCGGTCGTACTCGTCGTAGTAGCGCGATACGACGGTGCCGATCAGCTCGACGACCTCGAGGGTCAGCGGGTCGGTGCGGGGGGTGCGTTCGGGGGCCATGGTCACCAGGTTACCCATTTACTTGACAACATGAAATATCTAGGCGCATGGTTGTTTCACGTCATGAAGTAATCATGCATCACCTGAGTCAGGAGGCCGCAGCCATGACCACCCCCGCGCTCCCCGTCACCAGCCGCGAGTGGCACCTCGTCGCCCGCCCGCAGGGCTGGCCCAAGGCCGAGGACTTCGCCCTGCGCGAGGTGGAGCTCGGCGCCCCGGCCGAGGGCCGCATCCTCGTCCGCAATCTGCACTTCTCCGTGGACCCGTACATGCGCGGCCGGATGAACGACGTGAAGTCGTACGTCGCGCCCTTCCAGCTGGACAAGGCCATGGACGGCGGCGCGGTCGGCGAGGTCATCGCCTCGAACGCCGAGGGCTTTCAGGTCGGCGACCACGTGCTGCACGGCCTGGGCTGGCGGGACTACGCCGACCTGCCGGCCGAGCACGCCAAGAAGGTCGACGGCTCGCTCGCCCCGCTCTCCGCCTACCTCGGCGTCCTCGGCATGCCGGGCCTGACCGCCTACGCGGGCCTGTTCGAGGTCGCGTCCTTCAAGGAGGGCGACGCCGTCTTCGTCTCCGGCGCGGCCGGTGCCGTCGGCAGCCAGGTCGGCCAGCTGGCCCGGATCAAGGGCGCCTCGCGCGTCATCGGCTCGGCCGGTTCGGACGACAAGGTCAAGAAGCTGGTCGAGGAGTACGGCTTCGACGCGGCCTTCAACTACAAGAAGGGCCCGGTCGCCGAGCAGCTCAAGGAGGCCGCGCCCGAGGGCATCGACGTCTACTTCGACAACGTCGGCGGCGACCACCTGGAGGCCGCGATCAGCCGCCTCAACGTGGGCGGCCGCGTCACCGTCTGCGGCATGATCGCGGGCTACAACGACACCGAGCCGACGCCCGGCCCCCGCAACATGATGATGATCATCGGCAAGCGGCTCCGCCTTCAGGGCATGCTCGTCAACGACCACGCCGACCTGCAGCCGCAGTTCGTGCAGGACGTCGCCTCGTGGATCGCGAGCGGCGAGCTCAAGTACGACGAGACCTTCGTCGAGGGCATCGAGCACGGCGTGGACGCCTTCCTCGGCATGCTCCGCGGCGAGAACACCGGAAAGATGGTCGTTTCCCCCCGCCACTGATCCTTTTCTGGTTCGCGGAACCACGCTTCCGTGAACCGGAACCCCACCCATTAGTCTGAGCAGGAGCCCCCGGGTCGTGGGCGCGAGCTCGGGCGGCACAACTATGGAGGAATCGCTCAAATGGCCATTCAGCAGACCGACGTGAAGTACACCGCTATCGCCACCGCGGAGGGCGGCCGTGACGGTCGCGTCGCCGCCGACGACGGCCAGCTCGACGTCGTCGTCAACCCGCCGAAGCAGCTGGGCGGCTCCGGCGAGGGCACCAACCCCGAGCAGCTCTTCGCCGCCGGTTACGCGGCGTGCTTCCAGGGCGCCCTCGGCGTCGTCGCCCGCAACGAGAAGGTGGACATCACCGGCTCCCTCGTGACCGCCGAGGTCGGTATCGGCTCCAACGACGAGGGCTTCGGCATCATCGTCGCCATCAAGGGCTCCATACCCACGGTGGACGCCGCCAAGGCCAAGGAGCTCCTGGAGAAGGCCCACCAGGTCTGCCCGTACTCCAAGGCCACCCGCGGCAACATCGAGGTCAGCCTCGCCGTGGCCTGACCACGTTTGAGCCTGTCCGGCGATTGAGGACGAGCGCGTTCAGCGCGATACGGGGGTCTGGGGGCGTAGCCCCCAGTTACGGGAAGGGGCGGGACTGGGGAAAGAAACCCCAAGCCCGCCCCTTGGCGTTCAATGGCCCGTCACTCCGCCAGCAGCGCCCGCGCGACCTGCGGGAACATCCCCTTCGGGTGGTCCCGGAACATCGGCTCGGTGCCGAAGAGCACCACGTGCGCACCGTTGTCCGCGCGCCCGCTGACCACGGCGGCCTGCCCGGCCGCGTCGCCCGGACCCCCGGAACCGTCCGCCGCGGGCCGCCAGTGCCCGGACACGAGCGGGTTCCCGGCGGCGTACGCCTGGTCGACGCGCACCCCGGCCCCGAGGTCGGTGAACCACATCGGCCCGTACGTGAAGCTGTGCGCCGGGGCGCCCCCGGTCACCGCGCTGTCCTCCGCATTGCGCACCCGTACGACCCCGTTGGCGTCCCCGTTCCCGGCGACGGCCTTCGCGGCGAGGAGCCCGGCCTCGGTGTTGAAGGCGGCCCCGCTCGCGCCGCGCGCGACGACCCGGCCACCGTCCGCGAGGAACGCGTCGAGCGCGGCCCGCGCCTTCTTGCCCAACTTGCGGTGATCCAGGCCCCCGGAGACGTACAAGGCAGCCACGCCCGACCAGTCGAACCCTTCATTGAGGACGGCCGTCGACACGGGCTCCGCCTCGAAGCCCATCTCGCGCAGCGCGAACAGCTCACCGGGCGCGGCGGCCACGGCAACCCGGGCACCGTCCGTATCGAGCCCCAACTCGCCGCTCCCACCGCTCCCACCGGTCCCACCGCTTACATCACGCACCGGACGCAGCCCGGCGGGCAGCCCAGCGTCGCCGCGCTCGCCCCCGCGCTCGCCCTCGGGCACGTCCTCGACGGTGGCCCCCCAGAGCAGCCCGAGCGACCACCCGGAGATGTCGTACATGGTGCCGACCTTGTCGCTGATGTCCCGCCCGTCCGCGAGCAGCACATTGGCCATGGCCCGCTTGGCCTGGTGCATATCGACGACGTACGAGCCACGGGAGTACGAGCGTCCGGCGATCCGGAAGTCCCGAGTGGCCCGCGCCACCCGCACATCGTTGTCGAGCAGATGCCGCACGAGCCGCTCGGCATCGGCATCGGACCGCTGTCCGTCGCCGACCGGAATCACGTACGCGCGCGGGAAGTCGGTGGTGTAGACGTCCTCGGGCCCGATCCCGGGCACCCCGGGCACGGTCTCCGCGGAGACCGGAACCTGCTTCTCCCCGGCCTCGGCCCGCCGGAAGGTCTCGATCTGATCGCCGACGACCGAAGTGCGGTTCTGCAACTGCCACTTGAGCGTGGCCCGCATGGCGGCGCCCGCGATGTCGACGTTGATGGCGGACCGCCGCCGCAGTTCGCGGACCGGCAGCTCGTCGTACTCGTCGTTGTTCACGGCCATCGGGAACTCGATGGTGTGCGCGGCGACGGCGCCGTGGAACGGCATGTACTGGGGCGTGAAGATCGGCGGCCAGTCGTCCCAGCCCTCCTCCTGGTCCCGGAAGGGAATGACGGCGGGCTCCACGCCGTCCTTCTCTTCCGTGTACCCGAGCCCGTTGACGGCGGCCTCCATGCCGAGGGCGTTGGCGTACGTATTCTTCAGGAAGAGGTCGTACTCGTAATTCTCGCCGTGGGGCGGAGTGGTGGGCTCGATCAAGGTCCCGTTCACATAGCCATGCAGATCGATCATCACGGCGGGCTGCTTGTCGATGGCGATCTGCCGCATGGCCCGGGTCTCGGGCTGCGAGGCGGTCACGAAGTCCCGGTTCAGGTCGAAGCCGTTGCCGTTGGCGCGGGTACCGGCGATGCGCCCGTCGGGGTTGGCGGTGACGTTGAAGTAGATCCGGGACCGGTCGAGCAGTTCGCGGGTCCGCTTGCTGTCGGAGGTGGCGAGCTCCTCGATGAGTTCGAGCGCGGCGTCGGTCCCCTCCCACTCGTTCCCATGAATGTTGTTATTGACGAAAACGGGCGTCTTGTACGTGTCCTTGATCTCCTCATCCTTGGCGGCCTCGGCGGGCGCGTCCTCGATGAGTTGCCGCATCCGGTCCTGCGCGCTCGCCTCGCTCGCGGACTCGGGCGAGGTGACGGTGACGAGATAGAGCGGATTCCCCTCGGCCGACTCCCCGGCGATCTCGACGCTGACCCGCTCGCCGAGCTCCTGAAGCTCGTTCAGCTTGGGGGCGATGGCGTGGTACGGGGTGAGACCCAGCTTGACCGACTTGTCGTCGGGGTTTTCGGGCGGCGGGTCGAGCACTTGCTCGCGCGGGTAGCCGCCGGTGCGCGAGGCGAGGTCGGGTGTCTGCTCCTTCAGCGCCCGGGTGGCGGGCCCGGCGGGTGTGGTGGCGGCGTCGCGCACGCTCTCCCGCTCGCGCACGGGCCCGGGTTCGGGGCCGGCGACGGCGGGGGACGTCGGCGCGAGCAGCGCCCCACCGAGCACGACGGCGCCTGCCACGAGGAGAGGTCTCGGTATGCCCACACGTACCTCCAAGAGATCGGTACGCGAGGTCTACCGGATCAACTCACCCGCAACAAGAGCCTTTTGCCATCCCGCTTAGGCTGACCTCCATGCAAGCGATGCGCGACTTCGGAGCCGGACTCGGCTATCTCCTCAAGGGCCAGCGCTGGGTGGGCAAGCACGGCCGGAGCTTCGGCCTGGGCCTGCTCCCCGGGCTCATCACGCTCGTCGGGTACGCGGCGGCGCTGACGGCGCTGGCGCTGGGGGCGAACGACTTCGTGGACTGGGCGACGCCGTTCGCGGACGGCTGGTCGTCCCCGTGGCTGGGCCTGTTCCGGGGCTTCTTGACGGCCTTGGTCATCGCCCTCGGCCTGCTCCTGGCGGTCCTGACGTTCACGGCGGTGACGCTCCTCGTGGGCCAGCCCTTCTACGAGGCGTTGTCGGAACGGGTGGACAAGGACCAGTCCCCGGACGGCACGGCCCCGTCGACGGACCTGCCGCTGTGGCGGGACCTGTGGATCTCGGCGCGGGACAGCCTCCGCATCCTGGTACGGGCGTTGGGCTGGGCACTGCTGCTCTTCGCCCTCGGCTTCATCCCCGTCCTGGGTCAGACGGTGGTCCCGGTCATCGGCTTCTTCGTGACGGGCTTCTTCCTGGCACAGGAACTGGTGTCGGTGCCACTGCAGCGCCGGGGCGAAGCCGCCCGCGCACAGCTGGCGTTGCTGCGCGGGAACCGCATGGTGACGTGGGGCTTCGGCGTCCCGCTCGGCCTCTGCTTCCTGATCCCGTTCGTGGCGGTGTTCCTCATGCCGGGCGCGGTGGCGGGGGCGACGCTGATGGTGCGGGACTTGAGGCACGAGAACGACGAGAGCGACGAGAACGACGGGGGCGGGGCCTTGCAGACGGCGGACGACCACCGCAAGATCACCCCATGACCGAACTGTTGGCCGTAGCCGCGATAACGATCCTGGCCGTCATCAGCCCCGGCGCGGACTTCGCGATGATCGTCCGCAACAGCTATCTGTACGGCCGTACGACGGGCCTGTTGGCGGCGACAGGGGTAGCGGCCGGAGTCCTGGTCCACGTCACGTACACGATGCTGGGCGTGGGCCTCCTGATCGCCTCGTCAACAACCCTGTTCACGATCATCAAACTGGCAGGCGCGGCGTACTTGATCTGGGTGGGCGTGAAAACCTTCCGCTCGCGGGGAGCGACGGAGATCGACCTGGAGTCGAAACCGGAACTCACCCCCTGGGCCTCCCTGCGCGCGGGCTTCCTGACGAACGTCCTGAACCCCAAGACAACACTCTTCGTGGTCTCGACCTTCACGCAGGTCGTGAACCCGGACACGGGCCTGGCCCGCCAGGCGGGGTACGGCCTCTTCATGTCGGCGGCCCACCTGGGCTGGTTCGCGGTGGTGGCGCTGTTCTTCTCGCGGACCCGCCTGCGCGAGCGGATGCTCCGCGCCCAGAAGGTCCTGAACAAGGCCATCGGCTCGGTCCTGGCGGGCCTGGGCGTGAGCCTGGCCTTCGCCCCGTCCAACTGAGGCTTACGCCTCGACGAGGTAACTGAGGTCCTTGGCGTTCAGCGCCTCGGGCACAAGCCGAAGCCAACGGGTCCCCAACTCCTCCGGATCCGCCCGCAGATACCGCACGAACCGCGGATCCCACCGTGACTCGTCCGTCCCGAGATACCGGGAGAGCTTGCGCCATCCGCGCTCGGCGTCGAACGGCAGGAGCTCGGCGCGGCCGCGGGCGGTGACTTGCCGGACCAGCCCGGCGCCGAGGTCGCACTCGTCGACGACGAGCGCAACCCGTGGGTCTTTCCGTACCTGTTCGGGCAGCCTGGCCCAGGGCCCGGTGATGACCCAGAAGGCCCGGTCCTCCCACAGGTACCAAACGGGCCGCACGGTAGGACCGTTGGGCCCCCTGGTCGCGAGACGTGCGGTGAGGGACCGGGCGAGGAATTCGTCGACGTCGAACGGTTCGGGGTCCCTGCTCACCACGGAGCTCCTTCGTGAAGTGCCCCCAGGCGGTGGGGGTGGAGTATGGGCACGTGGTCAGCGCTTGATCTCGTCCATGAGCATCCGCAGGGTGAGGCTGTGCTTTTCAGGGGGCAGCTTGTCGAGCGCTTTCTGTGCGTACGCCCGGCCGCCGTCGCGATCCCCCGCCCTCGCGAGCATGAGACCCCGGTGTATCTCCAGATGGGTGGCGAACCGGGGCAATGACTCCGGAAGTTCGGAGAAGGCGGCGTCCTGCGCCTCAACCGCGTGCTTCTCGTCCCCGAGCCTGGCGAGCAGGAGGCTGAGGAAGACGTTCATGCGCCAGTACGGAACTCCGTAATCCGAGGTCTGCTCGTGAGACCCCGCAGCGTCGAAGGTCCGCTTCCCTTCCTCGACCAGACTTCGAGCGGTCTCGGTGTCACCCCGTAGGGCCGAGGCATGCGCCTTGCCCATGATCGCGTTCAAGCGGCCCAGGCTTGGCCTGTCCGAGATGCCGATGGCCTGGTCGCCGAACATGTCCGCAACGCCGAGCGAGGCTCCCTCGTATCCGAGCGCGATGGCTGCCCGGCCCCGTACCCACACGCGGGTGCGCTCGTCCCCCGAGCGGTCCGCCGCCTGAGCGGCCATCCGGTACCAACCGACGGCCTTCGCACCGTCCGAGCCCGGGAACGTCTTGGCGTACAGCGTCATCAGCCGCGCCGCGACCGTCCACAACCGTGGCTCGTCCAACTGCTGTTGCAATACGACCAGTTCTCCGGCCAACCGCCGCTGGATGTCCGCCGCCCCCATGGACATGTAGTCGTGCCCATACGCGGCCAGCTTGGCCTCCCACTCGTCAGCCGCCGGGCCCGCCCCCGCCAACCGCGCGGAGAAGCCTTCGGCAATCAGGTCGGAGGCGACGATGGGGGCGATCGCCGTCGCGGCCACGTCGGTGATGAACGTCCTTCGCTTCACAGACTCGTGCTCCAGTACTGCCAGCGGTACGTCAAGGACGGCGGACAGGTGTCGCAGCCAGAACGCGCTCGGCTCGAACCTGCCGCTCTCCCAGCGCCGAGAGATGTACTCCCGTGTGATGTTGCAACCGGCGCTCTTCGTGAGTTCTTCCGCCAGCCGTCCCTGGGACCAGCCGCGCGCCGCACGCAGATCCCGCACCAAGTCCCCAATGGCCATGGCTCCATGATGCGCCCGGAACCGTCACGGATCCCGACTACAGGCGCGCTCGGGCGGCACTGCCACTACACATGCCACTAGTGACGTTGATCACTCGGCGAGAGTCTGTGAGCTGAACACCCAACTGCCCACCGAGAACGGGATGCTGATGGACCGACGACTACCAGCCGCCGAGGACGCGTTACTCGCGGGCCACGAGGCGGCCGACCGACTCAGGGACGCACTCGCCCTGGCAGGCTTCGCGCTTCCCTCGCTGCGGGGTGACGTCCCGAGCGTAGAAGACCGGGCACACGTCCACCTCGGGGGAGCCTCAGCCGATCTCGTCGCACGACTCGCAGAGTGGATCAAGGAGCGGGCATGACACGCAGGAACCATGAGGAGGGTTGGCGCGTCGAGCTCCTGGCTACCAAGCGCCCCCACCCCACCGAGGACGGGTTGATTGCGTTCCCTCTTTGGCTCGTCAAGGACGGAGAGCATGTGGGCGACATCGAGTTGGCGCTGTCCCCGCACGAGGCCGAACAATTACACGCTGGGCTCTGCTATCAACTTGGCGAGCACGGCCAGGAGGCCGTCACAGCACCCGCCTGTCGAGATGTGCCGGGTGGGCCGAAGTCCTGAGCAGCCGCCCACAGCGAGGTGAGACGATGCGTCCGTGAGTACGGAAGAGAACACCACCGCCGCCGTACAGTCCGAGCGAGGCATGCCGCCGATGAAGGCGGACGAACGGGACACCCTCGTCGGGTGGTTGGACTTCTACCGGGACACGTTGGCGCTCAAGTGCGAGGGGCTGAGCGAGGAACAGCTGGGCCAGGCATCCGTGGCGCCCTCCGGCCTGACGCTGCAGGGCCTGGTGCAACACATGGCGGAGGTGGAGCGGAACTGGTTCCGGCGGGTGCTCGCCGGGGAGCAGGTTCCGCCGATCTATGATCCCGAGGCCGATCCGGACGGCGTGGACGGGGGCTTCGAGCTGGCCCCCGACGTCGCCTTCGGGCAGGCCGTAAAGACCTGGCGGGACGAGATCGCCCATGCTCGGGACAACTGCGCTTCCCGCGCCCTCGACGACACCAGCCCGTTCATGGGTGGCGAGGTCACGCTGCGCTGGATCTTCACCCACATGATCGCCGAGTACGCCCGTCACTGCGGGCACGCCGATCTGCTGCGTGAGCGCATTGACGGGCGGACCGGGGTGTGACCCGCGTACGACGGGCCGACATGCACCCGAACGGTCCACGTCCTACGGTTTGAGGTGGAGCATCCCCGACGGGAGGTAGTCCCATGCGGAGGCCACGGACCCGGACCCGGAGCCGTAAGACGACGCTGAGAACTGTGGGCGTCACCGTCTGTACGACCGCCCTGGTGGGTGCGTTGGCGTCACCCGTGGTTGCCGCGGGCGATGACAACGGGGTCGCGGATCTGAGCGCAGAGGAAATCGCGCGGGAGGCGCGCAAGGCCGTCAAGGGGTTGTCCTCCGTGCACGTCGAGGCAGACGTACAGGCGCGCTCCGTGACGTCGGTCAGAGAGCTCGACCTGTCCATGGACCGCGACGCCAACTGCACCGGCACCGTCGAACAGTACGCCGGGAGCTTCGAGTTGATCCGGCAGGGCGACAAGCTGTGGATCCAGCCGGACGAGCGGTGGATCGATGCCCGGCTGCCCGGCCTGACGGACCGGGCCAAGTCGAGGCTGCGCGACGGCGCGTACATCGCGACGACCGTGAAGAGCCCGCAGGGGGCCGAGATCGCCCCGCTCTGCGATCTGGACGGGATCGAGCGTCGGCTGAGCCAGCAGTCCGAGAAGGCCGCCGAGGCGCGCCTCACCAAGGGGTCGACGACCAAGGTCGAGGGCAAGCCTGTCATCCAGATCTCGGCCCGCACCGACACCGTCGAGGCCGAGGCGTTCATCGCGACCGAGGGCAAGCCGTATCCGCTCAGGATCACCGGCAGGTCCAAGGCCGAGAACGCCACCATCGCCGCGGAGTTCTCCGACTTCGACAAGTCGGTTAAGGTCAAGGCCCCTCCGGCCGACAAGACCATCGGCCTCCGCCGCTGAGCCGCTGTCAGCCCCCGCCCGCCCGTACCGGCCTACCGGCACACCTGCCCTCTCCACGCCTCGTTCGTCCGTCGTACGCCCGTCAGTCGGGAGCGAATCGCGCCGCCGCGTCGGCCAGTTCCTCGAGGAACGCTGCTGCCGCCGGTGACAGCGACCGCCCCCGCGCCGTCGCCGCGTACACCGCCCGCGCCGGGGCGTCCGTCTTGTGCAGGGCCACCAGCGCGATGTCCGGGCGTACCGAGTCCGCGGCCAGGGCCGGGATCAGGGTCACTCCGAGACCCGCGGCCACGTAGCCCTGCTTCGCGATCCACTCCGCCGCCACGACCGTGATTCGGGGGCGGAAGCCGGTCGCCGCGGCCGGGCCGAGCAGGCTGTGCTCGATCCGCGGGCTGCCGGAGATCCAGTCCTCATCGGCCAGTTCGGCGAGGCGGACGCGGCGCCGGGCCGCGAGCCGGTGGCCCGCCGGTACGGCGATGTACATGCGCTCGTCGAGCAGATGACGCAGCTCGTACGGTTCCAGGGCGGCGCCGCCCGCCGTCGTGGCGACCACCGCCAGGTCCAGCTCCCCGGCGTCCAGGCCCGCCAAGTGCGCGGCCGTCAGGCCCTCTTGGCGGGTGAGGGTCACCGCGGGGTGCCGGGACCGGAACGCCGCGATCGCGTGCGGCAGCAGCGCCGCGTCCGCCGTGGGGAACGCCCCGACTCTCAGCCGTCCGCTGTTCAGCCGGTGCAGATCCGTCAAGTCGGTGCGCGCGCGGGCGAGTTGGGCCGTCATCGCCTCGGCGTGCGGGCGCAGGGCGTGGCCGTGCTCGGTGAGGTGTACGCCGCGGGGCAGCCGGTCGAAGAGGAGCGCGCCGCCGAGGGCGGACTCCAGGGCGGAGATCTGACGGGAGATCGCGGACTGGGTGTAGCCGAGGGACGCCGCGGCACCCGTGAACGAGCCCTGCTCGGCGACCGTCAGAAAGACCCGCAGCCAGGCCGTGGACAGGTCGGGGCGGGCCGGGCCGGATGCAGATGAGCCATTCCGCTTACGCATGGGTGTCATGCTAGACATTCGCTTGTCGCATCACGCGCCCCGGCCTAGCGTCGACGCCATGGAACAGATCGCCTTTCTCGGGCTCGGGCACATGGGCGCCCCCATGGCCGGTCGGCTGCTCCGCGCCGGCTATCCGCTGACCGTCTGGAACCGCACCCCCGACAAGGCCGCGCCGCTCGTCGCCGCGGGCGCGCGGCAGGCCGCGACCCCGGCCGAGGCGGTACGCGGAGCCGATGTCGTCCTCACCATGCTGGCCGGTCCCGAGGCCCTGAACGCCGTGGCCGAACAGCTCACCGGCCCGGACGTGCTGCGGCCCGGCACGCACTGGGCGGAGATGTCCACCGTCGGCCCGGACGCCGTACGAGACCTCGCGGAGCGGCTGCCGCACGGCATCGGCCTGGTCGATGCCCCGGTCATGGGCTCCACGGACAAGGCCGCGGCCGGTGGGCTCGGCATTCTCGCGGGGGGTACGGAAGCGGACGTGACGGCGGTCGAGGGCGTCCTGTCCCGGCTCGGCACCGTCACCCGCATCGGGCCCCTGGGTTCCGGCGCCGCGCTCAAACTCGTCGTCAACACCGCGGTGATGGGCGGCGTCGTCCTGGTCGCGGAGGCGATGCGGCTCGCCGACGCGCTCGGCCTCGACGAGACCACCGCGAGGGACGCGCTCGACCGGAGCCCCCTGTCCGGCGCCGCCACCCGCGCCTTCGCGACCACCGTGCACTTCGGCAACGACCTCGCTGTCAAGGACATCGCCCTGGCCACACGCACCGCCCGACTACCCGCCATGGAGGCCGTGTTGGCCCACTTCGAGGCGGCGGCCGCCGACCCGGCCCTGACCCACGAGGACATCGCCCACGCCGTCCCCCACATCCGCCGCGCCGGATCCTGACCCGCCGTGCCGTAGGCCCGGGTGCCGTCACCCGGGGCCCGTGGCGAAGCCGCCAGGGCGTGACCAGCGCATCTTGACGACGCCTGCGGCGGGCTTTTTCCCCTACCCGCCCCTTCCCACAACTGGGGCTCCGCCCCAGACCCCTGGGGGTCAGGGGGCGAAGCCCCGGGTGGGGTTAGGGGGCGAAGCCCGGGCGGGGTCTGGGGGCGAAGCCCCCGGTAGGTTGAAGGTCTGGGGGTGAAGCCCCCGGTGGGGGGCTGGGGGCCGTAGGCCCCCAGTTTCGGGAAGGGGCGGGGCAGGGGAGCAAACTCGCCGCAGGCGCCACGGTCCACCGGACACACCCTGGGCGCTCCAGACCCCCGGCCCAGACCCTCGGCCCAGACCCTCGCCCCAGACCCCCGGCCAAGGCCCCGCCCAGACCCCCGCCTTAAGACGGCAACCGCTCCGCCGTCACCGTCTCGAACGCCAGCTTCGCGAGGCGGGACTGGCCGTCCTTGCTCGGGTGGAACCAGTCCCAGTGGCTCAACTGGCCCGGGTCGAAGCGGTAGTTGTACACCGCCCCGCCGTCGTAGCGGCAGAAGCGGTCCTTGCGGCAGACCGCTCCGAGGACCTCGTTGTACGCCTCCACCCGGCCCCGCACCGAGTCCCGGCGCCGCGACGCCTTCGCGTCCACCGCGTCCGGATCGCTCAGCGCCGTCGGGCAGATGCCCAGCTTCCACACCTGCTTGGCCACCGTGTCGCCCCGCCCCGTGGACCAGAGCCGCTTCAGATCCGGCACGCTGGCGACGTACACCTGCGCCTTCGGCGCCTCGCGGCGCAGCGTCCGCAGCGCCTCCTCGAAGTCCCGGCGGAACGAGTCGACCGGTGTCATCGCCGACAGCCCGCCCCGGCACGCGTCATTGGCGCCCATCAGAACCGTCACCAACTCCGGTGACTTCTCGGCCGCCTGCTCCATCTGCTCCGGCAGGTCAGCCATCCGGGCACCGGTCTGCGCGAAGTTCCAGCTGCGCGTGGCCGCCGCCGACGCGCCGAGCAGCCGCACCGCGAGGCTGCGCACCGCCCGGTCCGACCCCGTCGACCAGGACGCCTCCGGGCAGTCGGAGAGCACCGTACAGGCGTCGAAGCCGCGCGTGATGGAGTCGCCGACCGCCGCGACCGATGCGGGGCGGGTGTTCCAGACCGGTTCCGGCTTCGGCGACGGCGACTTCTTGGCCGCCGCCGTGCCCGGTGGCGCGGGCGCCGCCCCGCCGGTGGCGTCACACGCGACCAGCGCGCCCGCGAGCAGCGCTGCGACGGCGACCGTGGCGGCGGCACGTGCGCGGCCTCGACCGGTGTCCCGCATGGTGGCGTCCCCTCTGCGACGAGTCTGGCGTCCTGCCGGGTGAATGCTTACTGTTTCCGGGCCTTGGGACCGACGGTACGTCACCCTCGGGTCGCCGCCGCACGATAGCTTTGGCCCCAGTCGACCCAGAGACACGTCGCTGTCTCGGTTCCGGTAAATTACATCACGTCAGATCTGTCCGAGTTAGTTGGCGTTAGTCGGCCTTGCGTCGGTATTGGTCAGCATTTACGTCGGTATTGCACGGCACACGGGCGAGGCGCTGGGGAAGGCGATCCTCGACCCACCCTGGAGGTCCCGGTGACGACACGTGGAGTCCTGTACGTGCACTCAGCTCCGCGCGCGCTGTGCCCGCACATCGAATGGGCCGTCGCGGGCGTGCTCGGCGTACGCGTCAACCTCGACTGGATCCGGCAGCCCGCCGCGCCCGGCACCTGGAGAGCCGAGTTCTCCTGGCAGGGCGAACCCGGCACCGCCTCCCAACTCGCCTCCGCACTGCGCGGCTGGCAGATGCTGCGCTTCGAGGTGACCTCCGAGCCCTGCCCCAACGCGGAGGGCGAGCGCTACAGCGCCACGCCCGACCTGGGCATCTTCCACGCCGTCACCGGAATGCACGGCGACATCCTGATCCCCGAGGACCGGCTGCGCGCCGCCCTCGCCCGTTCCAAGGGCGGCGAGAGCGACCTGGAGGCCGAGGTGTCCAGACTCCTCGGTAAGCCCTGGGACGACGAGTTGGAGCCGTTCCGGTACGCGGGGGAGGGCGCGCCGGTGCGCTGGCTGCACCAAGTCGTCTGATCCGTACCCATGCATGACGAAGGCTCACCCGAAACCGGGTGAGCCTTCGTCATGCGCAGGTACGGGAAAAGCGCTCAGCGTCAGACCGTACGGAACGCCAGAACCACGTTATGGCCACCGAAGCCGAACGAGTTGTTGATCGCCGCGATCGTGCCGGACGGCAACTCCCGGGGCTCGCCGCGGACGACATCCGCGTCCACCTCGGGGTCGAGCTCGTCGATGTTGATGGTCGGCGGGGCCGTGCGGTGGTGCAGCGCGAGGACCGTCGCGACGGTCTCGATGCCGCCCGCGCCACCCAGGAGGTGACCGGTCATCGACTTGGTGCTGGAGATCGCGACATGGTCGAGCTCGTCGCCGAAGGTCTTGCGCAGCGCCTTGATCTCGGCCACGTCGCCCTGCGGCGTCGAGGTGGCGTGCGCGTTGACGTGCACGACCTCGGCGGGCTTCAGGTCGGTGGTGTCGAGGAGGTTCTGCAGCGCGGCGGCGATGCCGCGGCCGGTCGGCTCGGGCTGCGCGATGTGGTGGCTGTCCGCGGACAGGCCCTGCCCGAGCACCTCGCAGTAGACCCGGGCACCGCGCTTGGCGGCGTGCTCGGCCGACTCGAGGATGACCACGCCCGCACCCTCGCCGAGGACGAAGCCGTCCCGGGCGGTGTCATAGGGGCGCGAGGCCTTCTCGGGCTCGTCGTTGTTCTTGGACATCGCCATCATGTTGGCGAACGCCGCGACCGGCAGCGGGTGCACGGCCGCCTCGGTGCCACCGGCGACGACGATGTCGGCACGGCCCGAGCGGATCATTTCGTACGCGTAGCCGATGGCCTCGGCGCCCGACGCGCACGCGGAGACCGGGGTGTGCACGCCGGCCTGGGCGTTCACCTCCAGACCCACGTTGGCGGAGGGGCTGTTGGGCATCAGCATCGGCACGGTGTGCGGGGAGACCCGGCGGGAGCCCTTCTCCTTCAGCACGTCGTACTGGTCGAGCAGGGTGGTGACGCCGCCGATGCCGGAGGCGATGACGGAGCCGAGCCGGTCCGGGGCGATGTCGTTGCCGTCCTCGCCCGCCTTGCCGGTGTAACCCGCGTCGCGCCACGCCTCCTGTGCCGCGATCAGCGCGAACTGCGCCGAGCGGTCCAGCTTGCGGGCCAGCGGCCGGGGCAGCACCTCGGTCGGCTCGACCGCCGCGGTGGCGGCGATCCGGACGGGCAGGTCGGCGAAGCGCTCGCCCTCGAGCGGGCGGACGCCGGAGCGGCCCGCGGCGAGGCCCTCCCAGAAGGAACCCGCGTCGCCACCCAGCGGTGTGGTTGCGCCGATACCGGTGACGACCACGGTGCGATTGGTCGAGCTCACTGGAATTCTTTCTCCACGTGTCGAGATGGGACGGTGGGTCCGGACCACGAGCGTCCGGTACGGCCACCGCCGGGTGGCGTTACGCGAGGGCGGGAGCCGAGTGGCTCAGCCCTGGTGCTCCAGGATGTACTTGACGGCGTCGCCGACGGTCTTGAGGTTCTTGACGTCGTCGTCCGGGATCTTCACGTCGAAGCGCTCTTCGGCGGCGACGACGACCTCGACCATGGACAGCGAGTCGACGTCCAGGTCGTCGGTGAAGGACTTGTCCAGCTGGACGTCCTCGGTGGGGATCCCGGCGATCTCGTTCACGATCTCGGCGAGACCGGCAACGATCTCTTCCTGAGTGGCGGCCATGTGGCGCTCCTTCATGTGTTTACAGGGTTTTGACGGCTTCGGCCGGAAAAACCGGACGGTGCCTAAGGGAGGGTAACGACCGTCGCGGCGTACACGAGACCCGCCCCGAAGCCGATGACCAGCGCGGTGTCGCCGCTCTTTGCCTCGCCCGTCGCCAGGAGCCGCTCCATCGCGAGCGGAATCGAGGCGGCCGAGGTGTTGCCGGTGGTCTCCACGTCACGGGCGACCGTGACGTGCTCCGGCAGCTTCAAAGTCTTCACCATCGAATCGATGATCCGCATATTGGCCTGGTGCGGAATGAAGACGTCCAGGTCGTCCGCGGTGATCCCGGCCGCGTCCAGCGCCTGCTGAGCGACCTTCGCCATCTCGAACACGGCCCAGCGGAACACCGCTTGGCCCTCCTGCGTGATCGCAGGGAACTTCTCGACCTCGCCGGACCGGTAGTCGGTCCACGGCACGGTCTGCTTGATGGTCTCGGACTTGTCGCCCTCCGAGCCCCAGATGGTCGGGCCGATGGCCGGTTCCGTGGCCGGGCCGATGACGACCGCTCCGGCGCCGTCACCGAACAGGAAGGCCGTCGCCCGGTCCTCCAGGTCGGTCAGGTCGCTCAGCCGCTCCACGCCGATGACCAGGACGTACTCCGCGGAGCCCTCGGTCACCATGCCCTTGGCGAGCGTCAGGCCGTAGCCGAAACCGGCGCAGCCCGCGGAGATGTCGAAGGCCGCGGCCTTGTCGGTGCCCAGCTTGTCGGCGATCTCCGTGGCGACCGCCGGGGTCTGCTTGAAGTGCGAGACGGTGGAGACGACCACGGCGCCGATCCGGTCCGCGGTGATCCCCGCGTCGGCGATCGCCTTGCCGGACGCCTCGACCGACATCGCGGCGACGGTCTCGTCCTCGGACGCCCAGTGCCGGGTGGCGATGCCGGAGCGGGAGCGAATCCATTCGTCGGAGGAGTCGATCGTCTCCAGGATGACCTCGTTCGGCACCACCCGGGTCGGCCGGTAGCCGCCCACACCCAGGATGCGGGCGTACGGCGCACCCTTACTGGCCTTGATCTTCGACATGCGCTCGTGAGCTCCTTCTCAGGCTGCGTGCTCGGCGACGAGCGTGCGGGCCGCGTCGAGGTCGTCGGGTGTCTTCAGGGCCAGGGTCTTGACGCCGGGCAGGGCGCGCTTGGCGAGGCCGGTGAGGGTACCGCCGGGGCACACCTCGATGAGCGCGGTGACGCCGAGCTCCTTGAAGGTCTCCATGCACAGGTCCCAGCGCACCGGGTTGGCCACCTGGCCGACCAGGCGGGAGATCACCTCGGTGCCGGAGGCCACGGTCTTGCCGTCCTTGTTCGACACGTACGTCACGGTGGGCTCGGCGGGCGTGAACTGCTGCGCGGCCTCCTGGAGGGCGGCGACCGCCGTGACCATGTGCTCCGTGTGGAACGCGCCCGCGACCTGCAGCGGCACCACGCGCCGGGTGCCCTCGGGCTTGTCCTCGGCCAGGGCGGCCAGTTGCGGCAGGGTGCCCGCGGCCACGATCTGCCCGGCGCCGTTGACGTTCGCCGGGGTCAGGCCGAGCTTCTCCAGGTGCGGAATGACGACCTCGGGCTCGCCGCCGAGCAGCGCCGACATCCCGGTCTTGGTGATGTTGGCGGCGTCGGCCATGGCCAGTCCGCGCTTGCGGACCAGGCGGAGCGCCGAGGTGTCGTCGAGCACGCCCGCGAGCGCCGCGGCGGTGAACTCACCGACGCTGTGCCCGGCGACCGCGCCGGGCCGAGTGCCCTTGCCCGCGCCGGAGTTGGCGCCGGCGTCGGCTTCGAGCGCGGACGCCGAAAGCAGCCCGGCGGCGACGAGCAGCGGCTGCGCCACGGCCGTGTCACGGATCGCGTCCGCGTCGGCCTGGGTGCCGAAGTGGGCGAGGTCGAGCGCGATGGCGTCCGACCAGGCCGCGAGGCGGTCGGCGGCACCAGGCAGTTCGAGCCAGGGGGTCAGGAAGCCGGGCGTCTGGGCGCCCTGGCCGGGAGCGACGAGTACGAGCACTCTCACACTCTCTCTTGTGGGCGGTACGCACCGCCCGTGGGGACAGGGACGAAGAACAGTCAGGGGAATTGTGGACCCCGGACAAAAGTCTAGGTCTGCGTTTCTCCGTCGGCCAGACGCCCCAGAATCAAAGCGATGCGCAGTGTGAACGCGGAGCGTACATCGGAAGGCGACCATCCGGTGACGTCCGTCACACGTCGGAGCCGGTAGCGCACGGTGTTGGGGTGAACGAACAGCATCCGTGCCGCCCCTTCGAGGCTGCTCGCCTGTTCCAGATAGACGCTCAACGTCTCCAGGAGTGCGGACCCGGCCTCTTCCAGTGGTCTGTAGATCTCCTCCACCAGCTGCTCGCGGGCCGCCGGGTCGGCGGCGATGGCGCGTTCCGGAAGAAGATCGTCCGCGAGTACCGGGCGCGGGGCGTCCTGCCAGGCCGCGCACGCCTTGAGCCCGGCGGCCGCGGCCTGCGCGGACCGGGTGGCGGCGAGCAGATCGGGCACCACGGGCCCGGCGACCACAGGACCGGGCGCGAACGGCCCGATCAGCGCCTTGGCGACGGCCAGCGGATTGTCGCTGCCGCCCGCGATGACGACGAGCCGACTGCCGAGGACCCCGGTCAGCACCTGGAGTTTGGCGTGCCGTGACGCCCGCCGGATGGCCTCGACGGTCAACTCGCTGTCGCCGTCCGGGGCGGTGCCGAGGACGACGCAGACATGTTCGGGCGAGTTCCAGCCGAGCGCGGCAGCCCGCGACACGGCCCCTTCGTCGGCCTCACCGGAGAGCACGGCGTTCACGACCAGCGACTCGAGCCGGGCGTCCCAGGCGCCCCGGGCCTCGGCGGCCTGCGCGTACACCTGGGCGGTGGCGAAGGCGATCTCCCGCGCGTAGACGAGGAGCGCCTCGCGCAGCACGGACTCGTCGCCCGGCGCCGCGACCTCCTCGATCGCGGACTCCATGACCTCGATCGTGGTACGCACCATTTCGACGGTCTGCCGCAGCGTGATCGCCCGGGTCAGCTCGCGCGGCGCGGTGCCGAAGACGTCCGTGGAGATGGCCTGCGGGGTCTCGGGGTGCCGGAACCATTCGGTGAACGCGGCGATACCGGCCTGCGCGACCAGGCCGATCCAGGAGCGGTTCTCCGGGGGCATCGCCCGGTACCAGGGCAGCGTCTCGTCCATCCGCGCGATGGCCTGCGCGGCCAGACTGCCGGACGACTGCTCCAGGCGCTTCAGGGTCGCCGAGTGCGGGTGCGCGGGACGGGCGGGGTGGTGGGGTTCGGGACGTGACGGCTGCGTGGATTCGGGTTCGGGCACGTGGACAAGACTGCCTTATCGGGACGGTGCGGCGGGGCGGCGGGTCACCATGTGAGCCTGTCCGGCGATTGGGGACGAGCGCGTTCAGTGCGAAAAGAGGGGGTGTGGGGGCGGCCCCCAGGTGCGGCCGCCGAGCCGACGGTACGGACACGTGATGCGGAGGAAGGCCCTACCGTAGGGACGTGATTGACGTACGGCGTTCCGCGGAGCGATTCCGCGGCGGAGAGCCCGCGGCCGGCATCGAGTCCCTGCACTCCTTCTCCTTCGGCCCGCACTACGACCCCGACAACCTCCGCTTCGGCCCGGTGCTCGCGGTCAACGAGGAGCGGCTCGGCCCCGGCGCGGGCTTCGACGAGCACCCGCACAGCCACACCGAGATCGTCACGTGGGTCGTCGAGGGCGAGCTCACCCACCGCGACTCCACCGGCCGCGAGACCCTGGTCCGCCCCGGCGACGTCCAGCGCCTGAGCGCGGGCGGCGGGGTCCGGCACGTGGAACGCAACGACGGCACGGCCCCGCTGATCTTCGTGCAGATGTGGCTGGCCCCGCTCACCCCGGGCGGCGACCCGGCCTACGAGGTGGTGCACGGCATCGCCGACTCCACGCCGTACGAGGTCGCGGAGGCCGGTGCGATGCTGCACGTGCGCCGCCTGGCGGCGGGGGAGCGGACGGCGGTGCCGGACGCGGCGTTCGCGTACGTCCATGTCGTACGCGGTGAAGTGGGCCTGGACGGCGAGGAGTTGGGCGCCGGAGACGCGGCCCGCATCACCCGCGAGCAGGGCCTCGAGCTGGCGGCGCGCACGGACACGGAGGCCCTGATCTGGGAGCTGCCGGAGCCCTGGACCCCGCCGCTCTAGCCCCGTCCAGCTCTGTCCGGCCCGATCTGGCCCGGTCTAGCCCTTGAGCTCGGCCAGCACCGCATCCGTGAAGACCGGCCAGGCGTCGATCGCCCACGGCCCGAAGGCCCGATCGGCGAGCGCGACGCAGGCCGCACCCGCATCCGGGTCGACCCAGAGAAACGTCCCACTCTGCCCGAAATGCCCAAAGGTCCGGGGCGAGGACGAACTGCCGGTCCAGTGCGGCGCCTTGTGGTCCCGGATCTCGAATCCGAGCCCCCAGTCGTTGTTCTTCTGGTGCCCGTAGCCCGGCAGGATCCCGGAGGCGCCGCGGTACGTGACCGTCATCGCGGCGAGCACGGTGCGCGCGTCGAGCAGCCGCGGCGCCTGCACCTCGGCCGCGAACTTCGCGAGATCGGCGACGGTCGAGACGCCGTCCTTCGCGGGCGACCCGTCAAGGACCGAATCCGTCATCCCGAGCGGCTCGAAGACGGCCTGGCGCAGATACTCCGGGAACGGAATGTCCGTGGCCTTCGCGATGTGGTCGCCAAGCACCTCGAAGCCCGCGTTCGAGTAGAGGCGGCGGGTGCCGGGCGGGGCCATCACCTTGTGCTCGTCGAAGGCGAGCCCGCTGGTGTGGGCGAGCAGATGCCGCACCGTGGCGCCCTCGGGCCCGGCCGGCTCGTCCAGATCGACCGCACCTTCCTCGTACGCGACCAGGGCGGCGTACGCCGCGAGCGGCTTCGTCACGGAGGCGAGCGGGAAACGGTGCCCGGTGGGGCCGTACGTCCCGGCGATACTGCCGTCCGCACGGACGACGGCGGCGGCCGCGGTGCCCACGGGCCAGTTCTCGATCAACGCGAGGCTCTGCATGCGTACGACCCTAAAGGACCCTGCTTCTGTCCTGGAACGTGAGCCGCATCGCGGGATCCGGCCGTCGGGAGCCTGCGGCCCCAGCCCCCCACGAGGGTTTCGCCCCTGGATCCCAAGGGTCTGGGGCGGAGCCCCAGTTGTGGGAAGGAGCGGGCAGGCGAAAAGGGTCCCGCAGGCGACGAGATCCGCCGGGCACGGCCTCGGCCTGTGTCGCCCCGGGGTGCCGGAGAAGGTTCGGGTATTCGCTTGCTTGGAGTGCGCTCCAAGGTCCTAGCGTGGGGGGCATGACGGTGACGGAGAGCACTCCTGTGCAGGTGGAACCGCGCATGGCGGGGACCGAGAAGCCCGAGGCGTGCGGCGACGAGCCGCGGCCGCACCCGCGGCCCGACGGGCAGGACCGGTACACCATCAGCGAAGTCGCGGAGTTCACCGGGCTCTCGGCGCACACCCTGCGCTGGTACGAGCGGATCGGCCTGATGCCGCACGTGGACCGGTCGCACACGGGCCAACGGCGGTTCAGCAACCGGGACCTGGACTGGCTCTCCCTCGTCGGCAAGCTGCGCCTGACCGGCATGCCGGTCGCGGACATGGTCCGCTACGCCGAGCTCGTACGGCAGGGCGCGCACACCTTCGAGCAGCGGCGGGAGCTTCTGGAGCGGACGCGCGGCGACGTCCTCGCGCGGATCGCGGAACTCCAGGGCACCCTCGCCGTACTCGACTACAAGATCGATATTTATGGGGGCGCCCAGCGGGCGTCGGAGAGGGCTTGAGCCTGATGAGCACGACCACGAACACGCAACAGATCGCGAAGACCTCCCTGGGAACCGGCGGGCCCGAGGTCGGTGTGCAGGGCCTCGGCTGCATGGGGATGAGCTTCGCGTACGGGCCCACGGACGGCGACGAGGCGCGCGCCACCCTGGAGCGGGCGCTCGAACTGGGCGTCACGCTCTATGACACCGCGGACATGTACGGGATGGGCGAGAACGAGAAGTTCATCGCGCCCTTCGTGCGGGCGCACCGCGACGAGATCGTCCTCGCCACCAAGTTCGGCATCGTCCTCGACCCCGACGACCCGGCCAAGCGCGGCATCAGCAACGACCCCGCGTACATCCGTCAGTGCATCGAGGGCAGCCTGAGCCGCCTCGGCGTCGACGTGATCGACCTCTACTACATGCACCGGCGCGACGTGAACGTCCCCATCGAGGAGACCGTCGGCGTCATGGCCGAGCTCGTCGCCGAGGGCAAGGTCAAGCAGCTGGGCCTGAGCGAGGTCACCGGGCCCGAGCTGCGCGCCGCGCACGCCGTGCACCCGATCGCCGCCGTGCAGTCGGAATGGTCGGTCTTCAGCCGGGACGTGGAGGCGGGTGTGGTGCCCGCGGTCAAGGAGCTCGGCGTCACGTTCGTGCCGTACTCGCCGCTCGGCCGCGGCTTCCTGACCGGCGCATTCACCAACGCCACCAGCGAACTGAGCGAGAGCGACAACCGCCGCACCATGCCGCGCTTCAACGGCGACAACGCCGCCGCGAACGCCGCGCTCCTGGAGCCGATGCGCAAGGTGGCCACGGACCGCGGCGTGAGCCTCGGCCAGATCGCGCTCGCCTGGGTGCACCAGCAGGCCGAGGTGCACGACCTCCCCGTGGTCCCGATCCCCGGTACGCGCAAGCGCACCCGCGTGGAGGAGAACACGGCGGCGACCCGACTGACCCTGACCGAGCAGGAGTTGGCCCTCCTGGAGCCGATCGCCGGGCAGGTGGCCGGAGACCGGTATGCCGACATGAGGTTCGCTTCGGCGGGGCGGGAGTAGCCCAAGGCCGGGGCTGGGGAGGGAACTCCTCGGCCCCGCGCCCCGCCCTCAAGCAAGCCTGAGCGCGAACACGGCGAAGGCCGCCGCGAGCACCCCGGCGGCGGCCCGCCACACCCCCGACGCCCGCCCGCCGAGCCGCCACGGACCGTCGAACCCCCGCGCATACCGCCCGATCCCCACCAACAGCACCGCGAACACCGGCAGCCACAGCACCCGCACCCCGATCCACCCCAGCGTGTCCGGCGCCGCGGTGAGCCCCGGCACCGTACCCGCCCCACCCGCCACCGCACCCACCGTCGCCGTGGCGAACATCGCCGTCTGGTGCCAGCACAGAATCGTCATCGCGCACAGGTTGACCACCACGACCGGCGCCCACAGGACCGGGCGGCGAAGCAGCCGCCCCAGCCGCTCCCGCAACAGCATCGCCGCGCCGCTCTGCGCCGCCGCGAGGGCGAGCACCAGCAGCGACGGCGGATGCGAGTTGGTACGGGCCTGACCGGGCACCCCGACCATCGACGCCGGGTAGTGGAAGACAACCAGGAGCACGGCGAAGAGGACGGCCCCGCCGGTCAGAAGCAGCCATGCGGCGCGCCGCCCCAGCCTCTTCTCGCCCCAGCAGACGCCCAGTTGGTACGCGAACATCCAGCCCGGCAGGATGGCGAGCACGCTGATCCAGGACGGTATGGCGTCCGCGTACGGCCCGTAGCGCAGGAAGTCGACGACGGTGACCGTGCCGAGCAGCGGTGCCGCGGCCCACGCCCCGAGCCGCTCCGCCGCGCGCACGCAGTACGGCGTGAGGGCGGTGATCAGGGTGTAGACCCCCACGAACCACAATGGCTGGATGACCAGGGTGGCCCCGGTCCGCAGCGTCGCCTCCGGCACCCCGAGCGCGGAAAGCACCGGTATCAGCGCGGCCCACACGGCCGTCACTCCGAGCACCGGCCGCCCGAGCCGCACCACACGCCCGCGCAGCCACGCCCCCGCCGACTCGCCCCGACCGAGCGCGCGGCGGTAGGAGAGGACCGACGCGTACCCGCCTACCAGGAAGAAGATCCCGAGCATCTGAAGCACCCAGCTCAGCGGGGCGAGGAACCCGAACGCGGACAGCGGGCTGGCATTGTGCAGCCCGCCCTGCCCGTCGAGCGTGAACCCGCCGAGCATCCAGTGCCCGAGCGGCACGGCGAGCAGGGCCAGGGCCCGCAGCCCGTCGATGGCGCGGTCCCGATGGGCGGGGGTGCGGGCGTCGATGGCGGCGGCGGTCTTACGGAGCGCACCTGCCGTACCCGAGGCGGTGGTGGCGGCCGCACGCAGCGCGCCTCCCGTGTCCGACCCGACGGCAGGCCGCGAACGACCCGCAGCCGAGGCGGTGTTGGTGCTCATGCCGCCTCCCCCGTAGCGATCCGGGCGAACACGTGCAGCGAATCCGTTCCCGGTACGAAGTACCCGGTGTGGCCGTCCGCCCGCGTGGCCGGGACGCGCCGGGCGCCGAAGGACGGGTCCGTGGGGTCGGTGCCGTGGCCGAGGCCGAACAGCTCCACGTTCGGTATGGAGTCGATCCAGTCCCCGGCGTCGCGTGCCGCCCACACCCGCGCCGAGGTGTGCAGCTCCGTGACGTCGTCCGCGTGCATCCCGGGCGACCCGGACACCACCAGGTCGCTCGCGGGCAGTTCGGGCGCGGCCAGGCCGCAGACCACCGAGCCGTAGCTGTGGCAGAAGAGCGCCGGGGCCGGGCCGCCCGCCGCCCGAAGGCCCTGTACGAAGCGGGCCAGACGCGGGGCACCCGCCTCCGCGAGCCGCCCGGTGGCGGCGTCCGGGCCGAGCCCGACCGGCGTGGTGTAGCCGACCCAGGCGATCACCGCGGTGCGGTGGTCCGTGGCGTCGTACAGGGAGCGGGCCATGCCGGTCGGGGTGCCGTACCGGTTCTTCGTACGGTCGAAGTTGCCGAGGTCGATGTCCGAGCCGGGAACGATCACGGACACGTGCCGGGCCTTCGCCAAGTCGCCGTACACCTCGGCCACTTGGCCGCGCTCGCGCGGGTCGAAGGCGAGTATCTGCCTGCCGCCCGCCAGCAATGTGTCGTATCGGTGGGCGCGTTCCTCGGCGGCCTTGCGGTCCGGTGCGGGCAGCGTCGGATCCGCGGCCCTGGTCCGCTGCTTGGCCCGCTCCTCGGTGAGGGCCTGCCGGTTGGCGGTGTACCGCAGTGCGACCGGCGCGCCGTCCAGGTTGCCGACGACCAGCGGGTGCCGCTCGGCCAGTTCCCGCTGCTCAGTGGGGTCCAACGAGCCGAAGAACGAGGTCACTTGGGTGGGCGAGGCGGACGCCGGGTCGGGCAGCTCGCGGTCCAGGCCTCGGTCGGCCCGCCACGAACTCACGCCCGGCACGGGTCCGGTGACCGGCTGCTGCTCGTTGCCCACGGCCCAGCCCGCCGTACCGGCGACCACGGTCCCGGTGAGCACCGCCGCGACGAGCGACCTCCGGCCGCGCGTCCTCCAAGCCTTAAGGCGCATGCCCATGGCCCGACTCCTTCTCTCCGCCAGTTGCGTTGACGGCGAGAAGGTAGGAAGACGGTGGGTGACCGAACGTCACACCGAGGAGCCAAGTACGGAGTGATACCGGGGTAGGGGGTGGACGACCGGCCACCCACCGGTCCGGGGTAGGGCTGTCCCTACCTCGCCTGTCAGCCCGCGTCCCCGGGCGATACGAGTCCCGACTCGTATGCGAAGACCACCGCCTGTGCCCGGTCCCGCAGGTTCAACTTGGCGAGCACCCGCCCGATATGGGTCTTCACGGTCTGCTCGGCGAGCACGAGCCGCTCGGCGATCTCCTGGTTGGACAGGCCGCGGGCGATCAGCTCGAGGACCTCGGTCTCGCGCGGCGTCAGCCCGTTGAGCCGCACCGAGCGGTCCTTGCGCCGTGGCGCGGGCCGCTGCTTCGCGAAGTCCGCGATCAGGCGCCGGGTCACCGACGGCGCGAGCAGTGCCTCTCCGGAGGCGACCACGCGCACGGCCGCGATGAGGTCCGCGGGCGGCGCGTCCTTGAGCAGAAACCCGGAGGCCCCGGCCCGCAGCGCCTCGTACACATAGTCGTCGACGTCGAACGTGGTCAGCATCAGGACCTTCGGCCGGTGCACCACGCCGACCGGCGGGTCGAGCAGCGCGCGGGCCGCGGCGAGCCCGTCCATCTCGGGCATGCGGACGTCCATGAGGACCACGTCGGGGTGGGTGTTCCGGCTGACTTCGACGCCCTGCTTGCCGTCGGGGGCCTCGCCGACCACGTCGATATCGCTCTGCGCGGAGAGCAGCGCCGCGAAGCCCGCCCGCACCATGGCCTGGTCGTCGACGATGAGCACACGGATGGTCACGAGGCGCCTTTCGGGCAGGTCGTACGGCGTGCACGGGCCGTACGGTTCGTACGGGTCACGGGATGTCCTCGGGGCGCAGCGGCAGTCGCGCCACGACCCGGAAGCCGCCATCGGGCAGCGGCCCGACATCGAGGTAGCCGCCGGTCAACCGTACGCGCTCGCGCATGCCGACGAGGCCGTGCCCGGTGCCCCCGGTCTCCAGAGGCGCCGGAGGCTCGGCGGGTGGGCCGTTGATGACGAGCACCGTCAGGTCGGTGCCCTCGTCCATGGCGCTTACGGACACCTCGGTGGGCGCCCCGGGCGCGTGCCGCACGACATTGGCCAGGGCCTCCTGCACGATCCGGTACGCGGACAGGCTTACGGCCTGTGGCACGCGGATGCCGTAGCCCGAACTGTCGTCCTCGTCGACGAGCACGGGGTCGAGGGCGAGTTGGGCAGGAACCCCGGCCCGTATGGTCGCCTCCACGAGCTGCTGGATCTTGTCAAGGCCGGGCTGCGGTGCCCGTTCGCCCTGTGCGTCCTCGCTGCGCAGCACCGAAAGGAGGCGGCGCATCTCGGTGAGCGACTCGCGGGCACTGGCCGCGATGCTCCCGAACTCCTCGCGCGCCTGCTCGGGCAGGCCCTCGATGCGGTACGGGGCGGAGTCCGCCTGCACCGTGATCACGGACATGTGGTGCGCGACGACATCGTGCAACTCACGGGCGATCCGGGTGCGTTCCTCCAGGAGCGTACGGTGGGCGCGCTCGGCCTCACTGATGGTCTCCTGCTCGATCAGCCGCCGCTGCGCATCGCCGCGGGCCCGCAGCGCGTACGTGAGAACGAGCACGATGCCGCTCAGCACGAAGAGCAGCACCTGCACGCCGTCGCTGCGGCCCCCCGGCATCATCCCGAAGACGGCACCCGCGAACCCGGTGGTGAGCCACACGGCGATGAGCGTGCGCCGTGACTCACGCACCGCGAGCAGCACCATGAGGATCAGGTACCCGACGACGACCATGGGCGGCCACGGCCATGGTCGCCCCGCCGTGTCCGCGCCGAGCAGCGCGAAACCGCCGAGCACGTCCGCGGCGAAGATGATCCACCAGGCGTACAGCGGCCGGGTCAGGGCGAGCAGCAGCGGCGCGGTCTGCGCGGTGGCGAGCGCTCCGGCGATGGCGCCGCCGACGCGGTAGTCCTGCGCGAGCACGGTCACGGTGACGGGCAGCAGCGAGGCGACGCACCCGAACACGACGACGTACGGCAGATACCGCACCCACGCCCTCCGGGCATGGGCGAGCGGCACTTCGCGGGGTCCGGCGGGCGTGGTGAGCGCAAGCCCGAGCTCCCGCAGCTCTTCACGCGGGAGCGGGGGCAGGCGCACGGCGCCCGCACGGCGCAGCAGCCTGCGGGCGGGGTGCTCCCGGGGGGTGTCGCCGTCGGGCGGCGCGGGCGTGGATTTCATGACCTGGCCAGCGTAGGCAGAGCATCCGGTGGTCGCCGTCATACCGGGGTGGGCAGTGTGGGCTGATACCTGGGTATGACTGCCGAAGCCCGTCCGGTGCTTGTCTCAAGCCCCTCCGGCGTTCGAGGACGAGCGCCTTCAGCGCGGTAAAGGCGGGGCGGGCCTGGGGGCCGCAGGCCCCCGGTTACCGGAAGGTGCGGGACCGGGGAGATAGACCCCCGGCGCTCACAACTCCGCCAGCAGCTCCGACTTCTTGGACGTGAACTCCTCGTCCGTCAGCAACCCCGCCTGATGCAGTTCCCCCAAGTGCCGGATCCGATCCGCGATGTCGGCCGGGTCCCGCCGCCCCCCTGACCGGACCACAAGCTCCCGCGCGGGACCGGCCCGCCGCACCGCCGCAAGCACCGCCGCCGCGAACGGCAGCGACTCGTGCACCGGCCCGTACCCGAGCCCGAACACGACGGCAGCCGGGTCCTGGTCGGCCTGCGCGGGCTGCGGCTCCCCGCACCCCGTACCGCGGCGAAGCAGGCGCAGATAGCCGTCGAACACCTCGGGGGAGCGCCACTCGATGCCTTCCAGGTCCGCGACCGGGAAAGTCTGGTCACCGGCCTTCCACTTGGCGGAGGACGCGCCGGTCCAGAACCAGCGGTACGACACCGATGTGCCGTCGAACGTCGCCTTCGCGTCGTACGCCTTGAACTGGAGCGGACCCTCGGGCGCCGCCACCAGGAAGTCGTCCGCCTGGGAGGCGGGGCCGAGGCGTGCCGTGAGCTCGTCCGCGTAGTACTCGGCGAGGGTCTCGCGCTCGGCGGGCAGCACCAGGCGGTACGGGTCGGCGCCGTCCTTCAGTTGTCCGGCCGCCGCCTCCATCAGCGGGTCGGCGCCGGGTCTCGGGACGGCATGCAGCACCACCGTCCCGCGTTTTCCGGGAGTCAGAGTCAAAGCCGCCAACGCCTCGTGGGGGATGCGGCGTTCACCGAGCGCCTGGAAGAGCTTCGGTGTCCTGATCCCCCGTTCGAAGCGGATGAGCACGGAGTCCGAGTCGAACTCCCAGGCGGCATGAAATCCGGCCAGTACGTCACCCATGCGGCTCATCGTATGCGGCACGCGCGCGTAAGTCCCCCCTCGATGCAATCCCTGTGGTTTCCCGGACAGGCCGGACTTCTACGCGCGTCCTGGTCGCCGTATGGTTTCGGCCACCGGAAGCCGTGGCTCCGGGCCGGGTCCGCGGTGCTGCCGCGGTCGCTGGATTCCGGTCAGGTCCGGCAGCTCGTGGCCCCGTCCGCGCAGCTCACCTCGGTGTACGCGCCGACGCCGATGCGCGCGAAGTTGCGCAGGCTCTCGGTGCCGGGGTGGAAGTACCCGCCGTGGCCGTCGGCGCGCTTGGCCGACATCACGCGGGCCCCGAAGGACGGCGACACCGGGTCGGCGCCGTGTCCGAGCCCGCCGACCTCCAGGTGCGGGATGTCCCCGATCCAGTCATCGGCGTCCCGCATGGCCCAGACCCGGGCGTGGGTGCCGAGGCCCTGCACCGTCTCGGCGCGCATGCCGGGGCTGCCCGCGACCGCGATGTCCGTGACGCGGGACGGGAGTTCGCGGGCGGCGACGCCGCACACCACCGAGCCGTAGCTGTGGCAGTTGAGCGCCACCTCGGAGCGGCCGGGCAGCGAGCGGACCAGGGTGTTGAGCCGCTCGGCGCCGTCGATGGCGCGCTTGGCGGTGGCCGCGTCCATGCCGACTCCGGAGGGCGTGGTGTAGTCGGCCCACGCGATCACGGCGTCATGGGCGCCCGGCTGCTGCTTGCGCTGCTCGTTGTAGAGCGCCAGGGCCATGCCGCGCGGGGCCGTGTACTTGCCGAAAGTCTTCTGGTACGTCAGCAGGTTGGTGTCGACTCCGGGGACCACGATCGAGACCCGCTGGGCGCGCTGAAGATCACCGAAGACCTCGGCCACCCGGCCGTGGCCGGTCGGATCGAAGGCGAGCACCTGCCGCTCGGGATCCATCAGGACGCCGAAGCGGTGCATGCGCCGGACGGCCTCGCGGTGCCCCTCGTCGGTGAGCCCCTTGTCGCGTACCCGCTGCTCCTCCACCTTGCGGGCCTCGGCGAGGGCGTACTTGTTGGCGGTGTAGCGCAGCGCGAGCGGCGCCCCGGCCAGGTTGCCGACGACGAGCGGATGGCGGCGGGCAAGGTCTTCCTGCTGGTGCGGCTTCAGGGCGGCGAAGAACCGGGCGATGCGCCCGGATGACGACGCCTCCGGGTCCGGAAGCGCGTGGCCGTCCAGGCTCGCGTGCTTCCAGGCCGTAACGGCCGCCTCGATCGGGGACGACTCGCCCTTGTGGTGGCGCAGCGCGGTCCATCCGGTTGCTGTCAGCATCACGAACACGACGGCGAGGGCGAGGAGCGCGCGCCAGACGTTGAGTGTGGGGGTGGAGTCGAAGGAATTCACTGCCGACCACCCTAGGAGACCGGCCGTCGCCTCAGTGCGGAGGGTGGGGGAGATCACGTTCCCCGGGAAGAAACCAGTACAAAACCCTCACCTATGGTGCGGAGTTGTCGCTCTCCGTGCCTGACCGGTCGATCTCGGGCCGTCCGGTCGCGCGCCAGTCCGCCACGAGCGAGGGCCCCAGGTGGTCCAGATACGTCTCGGTCAGGCGGCGCATCGCGTCCACGGAGAAGTCGTCGCCCGCACCCCAGAGCCGTCCGGTCAGGCGCATCACCCCACCGAAGGCGGCGACGGCGATCCGGGGCCGCGGGTCGGCGTCGATATCGAGCCCCTCGCGCTCCGCGATGATCCGCGCGACCTCCTCCTCCCTCTCGATGGTGCGGCGCAGATGGACGGCGACCAGCGCGGGCGTGGACTCGATCATCTGGTAGGCCCGCATGTGCAGTTCGAGCGGGATGACCTCCTGGATGGCCTCCCCGATGGTGTCCCAGGACTCCAGGACGCCGCGGCGCAGCGCCTCGAAGGGACCCTCCTCGCGGGGGCGCGCGCGGAGGGTTTCGACGAACCGCGCCTCCACCATGTCCTGGACCGCGAAAGCGGTCTCCTCCTTGCCCGCGAAGTAGCGGAAGAAGGTGCGCTGCGAGACGTCGACGGCATCGACGATCTCGTCCACGGTCGTCTGCTCGTACCCCTGCGTGGTGAAGAGCTCGAGCGCCGCGCGCAGCAGGGCGTCACGGGTGCGCCGCTTCTTGCGCTCGCGCAGCGACACCGCGGCCTCCTCTGTCGTCTTGCTGCCGTTCGAGCGGCTCACCCTACCTGTGAGCGACGTGACAGTTACCGACTAGTGAATCTGTTTGTCAAGTGTCAGCGGCTGTCATTAGCCTCCTTCGTATGACTACCCAGACCACCGTCGACCAGGCGGACCAGGCCCCGGACCGGCCCTCGGCCCCGTCCGCAGCGGCACCGGCCAGGGGGCTCCGCGGCCACCCCTGGCTGACGCTCTTCACCGTCGCGATCGGCGTCATGATGGTGGCCCTCGACGGCACCATCGTGGCCGTCGCCAACCCGGTCATCCGCACCGATCTCAACGCCACGCTCGCGCAGGTGCAGTGGATAACCAACGCGTATCTGCTCGCCCTCGCCGTCGCGCTGATCACCGCGGGCAAGCTCGGTGACCGCTTCGGCCACCGCCAGACGTTCCTCATAGGCGTCGTCGGCTTCGGCGCCGCCTCCGGCGCCATCGGACTCTCCGACTCCGTCGAGTTCCTGATCGTCTTCCGGGTCCTTCAGGGCCTCTGCGGCGCCCTGCTCATGCCGGCCGCGCTCGGCCTGCTGCGCGCCACCTTCCCGGCCGAGAAGCTCAACATGGCGATCGGCATCTGGGGCATGGTCATCGGCGCCTCCACCGCGGGCGGCCCGATCCTCGGCGGTGTGCTCGTCGAACACGTCAGCTGGCAGTCGGTGTTCTTCATCAACGTGCCGGTGGGTGTCCTCGCGCTCGTCCTGGGCCTCACGATCCTGCGCGACCACCGCGCCGAGAACGCGCCGCGGTCCTTCGACATCCCCGGCATCGTGCTGCTCTCCGGCGCGATGTTCTTCCTGATATGGGCGATCATCAAGGCCGGTGACTCCTGGGGCTGGGGCGGCCGGAACACCTGGATCTTCCTCGGCGCCGCGCTGCTCTCCTTCGCCGTCTTCGCCTTCTGGGAGACCCGGGTCAAGGAGCCCCTGATACCGCTCAGGATGTTCCGCTCCGTGCCGCTCTCCGCAGGCGTCGTCCTGATGGTCCTGATGGCCTTCGCCTTCATGGGCGGGCTGTTCTTCGTGACGTTCTATCTGCAGGGCGTGCACCGCATGAGCCCGATCGAGAGCGGACTGCACCTGCTGCCGCTGACGGCCATGATGATCGTCTCCTCGCCGCTCGCGGGCGCCCTGATCACCAAGTTCGGGCCGCGGATCCCGCTGGTCGGCGGCATGGTGTGCACGGCCGCCGCGATGTTCGGGATGACCACGCTCACCACGGACACCGCGACGCTGCCGATGTCCCTGTGGTTCGCGCTGCTCGGCCTCGGCCTCGCCCCGGTCATGGTCGGCGCCACCGAAGTCATCGTCGGCAACGCCCCGATGGAGCTCTCCGGCGTCGCCGGTGGCCTCCAGCAGGCGGGCATGCAGGTCGGCGGCGCGCTCGGCACCGCGGTCCTCGGCGCCGTCATGTCCAGCACGGTCAACTCCGACCTCGCGGGCAACTGGAAGGACTCCGGGCTGCCCGGTGCGCCGCCCCCGGGCCTCGAACAGGCCGCGGAGGTCGGCACCGTACCGGCCAAGGAACTCGCCGCGCAGCAGGTCGAGCCCGCCGTGATCGAGCGGATCGGCGGCGTCGTGCACGACACCTTCATGTCGGGCATGCACGTCGCCTTCCTCACCGCCGGTGCCGTCGCGGTGGTCGCCTCGCTGGTCGCGGTGCTCACCAAACGCGGCGACAACGCGGAAGCGGGCGCGGGAGCAGCCCACATCTGAAGCCCGCGGTAACTCCGAAAGGTGCCGGTCTCATTGGGATCGGCGCCTTTTGCGTGGGTTGGGTGGGTGTGGAGGACGCGGCGGCAACGCAACCCTTAGGGCTCCCTGGGCATTCCGCTGGGGATTCCCCTGGGGGATTCCCCTGGGCAATCTCCGGGAGATTTCCCCTATCAGGGTGGCCCGGACCGAATCCCCTTCCGATACGCCCGAACGGCAGGTGAGAGTTGTTCCACGACAGGCCACCAACTGGCCGCCACCACAAGGAGGTTGCTATGAACACGCTCAACGCCGTGCCCGCACCCGTCACCGCGACCACCCTGGCCGCACTCGCCGCCCTGACCGCGGCATTCCTGACGCCCACACCCGCCGCGGCGGCACCACCGGGCCGGGCCGGATGTGACCCCGGCGAACTCTGCCTCTGGGAGCGCGCCGACCACAAAGGCGACCGGACCACGTACGACCTGACGTCCGTCGACATCGAGAGCTGTCACGCGCTGCCGGCGGGGAGCAGCGCGCAGGCCCTCGCCAACCGCACCGGCCGCCCCGTCACGACCTACCAGTCCGCGGAGTGCGCCGAGACCGCCGAGTTCGACACATACCCCGGCTCCGGAACGTGGCTGCCGCGCTCGCCGTACCGCGTTCGAGCCTTCAAGATCTGGGAGCGGTAGCGGGATCCCTGGGAGAACCAGCGGGCTCCGCCGAAGCCGCAGGCACGGAAGCCGCAGCCTCCGTAGCCGCAGCTTCGGAAGCCCCGGGCCCGCTGGTCAGCGCGGCGACCTGGGCCCTGAGGGATCGCACTTCCTCCGTCAGGGCCTCGATCGCCGCTGTCTGCCGCCGTTCCTCCGCGTCGTCCTTCTCGAACCGCGCGATGAACCAGGCCGCGATATTCGCCGTCACCACACCGAGGAGGGCGATACCCGACAGCATCAGACCGATGGCGAGGACCCGCCCCAAGCCCGTGGTCGGGGCCATGTCCCCATACCCGACCGTCGTCATCGTCGTGAATGCCCACCAGATCGCGTCCTCGAGCGAGCGGATCGTGGCCTCCGGGTGGTCGCGCTCCACCTCGAGGACCGCAAGGGCACCGAAGATCAGCAACCCGAGGCACGAACCGGCGACATACGTCGTGATCCGTACCTGCGTCGCCATCCGGGCCCGCTGCCCCGCGAGCAGCAGCATCGAGACCAGCTTGAGCAGCCGCAGCGGCTGCACCAGCGGCAGCGCCACCGCGAGCAGCGCCAGCGGGTTCTCGCGCACGAACTTGATCCGCCGCTCCGCGAGGCCCAGGCGGATCAGATAGTCCAGCGCGAAGCAGCCCCACACGACCCAGTTGATGACATGGCACACGGACGTCACGAGGTCCGACGCCTTCGGCTGCACGATCGGCACGGCATACGCGACGGCGAAGACGATCGCCAGAGACAGAAGGGAGGACTGCGTCCGGCGCTCCCAGTGGGCGAGCGCGGACTCAGGCTGTTCGGGCTTGTGGGACATGGCCAGCATCGTATGCATCGCATAAAGATCGTATGCATCCGGTAAAGCCAAGGGCGGCGTGCGGCGCGAATAACGGGGAGGGGGACGGGGAGGGAGGGGGCGGGGGCGCCCCCTCCACGGGCCCCGCCCTACGCGTCGCCCCCCGCAGCCCCCGGATCAGCCGCGCTCACATCAAGCAGCTGATACCGATCCACCGCCTGCTTCAGCACCGACCGGTCCACCCTGCCCTCCTGAGCCAGTTCCGTCAGGACGGCCAGCACGATCGACTGGGCGTCGATGTGGAAGAAGCGGCGGGCCGCGCCTCGCGTGTCTGCGAAGCCGAAGCCGTCCGCGCCGAGCGACTGGTACCGCCCCGGCACCCAGCGCGAGATCTGGTCCGGGACCGAGCGCATCCAGTCGGAGACGGCCACGAACGGGCCCTCGGCGCCGCTCAACTTCTGTGTGACGTACGGGACCTGCTGCTCCTCCTCGGGGTGCAGCAGATTGTGCCGCTCGACCTCGACCGCCTCGCGGCGCAGTTCGTTCCAGGAGGTTGCCGACCAGACGTCCGCCTTGACGTTCCACTCGTCGGCGAGGATCTTCTGCGCCTCCAGGGCCCACGGCACCGCCACGCCGGACGCCATGATCTGCGCCGGGATCGTGCCCGCCTCGCCGGCCTTGAACCGGTGGATGCCCTTGAGGATGCCCTCCACGTCCACATCGGCGGGCTCGGCCGGGTGCTGGACCGGCTCGTTGTAGACCGTGAGGTAGTAGAAGACGTCCTCGCCGGGCTTGCCGTCGGCGGTCGGGCCGTACATCCGGCGCAGGCCGTCCTTGACGATGTGCGAGATCTCGAAGCCGAAGGCCGGGTCGTACGCGATGCAGGCCGGGTTGGTCGAGGCGAGCAGCTGCGAGTGGCCGTCCGCGTGCTGCAGACCCTCACCCGTCAGGGTCGTACGCCCGGCGGTCGCACCCAGTACGAAGCCGCGCGCCAACTGGTCGGCCATCTGCCAGAACTGGTCGCCGGTGCGCTGGAAGCCGAACATCGAGTAGAAGACGTAGACCGGGATGAGCGGCTCGCCGTGCGTGGCGTATGCCGAACCCGCGGCGATCAGTGAGGCCGTGCAGCCCGCCTCGGTGATGCCGTCGTGCAGCAGCTGACCGGTCGGCGACTCCTTGTAGGCGAGCAGGAGTTCACGGTCCACCGACTCGTACTGCTGGCCCAGCGGGTTGTAGATCTTGGCGCTCGGGAAGAACGAGTCCATACCGAAGGTGCGGTACTCGTCCGGCGCGATCAGGACGAAGCGCTTGCCGATCTCCTTGTCCCGCATCAGCTCCTTCAGGAGCCGGACGAACGCCATCGTCGTGGCGATCGACTGCTGCCCCGAACCCTTGCGCACGGCCGCGTACGCCTTGTCGTCCGGCAGCTGTAGCGGCTTGGCGCGCACCACCCGGGTCGGCGTGTAGCCGCCCAGGCCCTTGCGCCGGTCGTGCATGTACTGGATCTCCTCGGAGTTCCGCCCGGGGTGGTAGTACGGCGGAAGCCCGTCCTCCAGCTCCTTGTCCGGGATCGGCAGGTGCAGCCGGTCGCGGAAGCGCTTGAGGTCGTCGACCGTCAGCTTCTTCATCTGGTGGGTCGCGTTACGGCCCTCGAAGTTGGGGCCGAGCGTCCAGCCCTTGACGGTCTGCGCGAGGATCACCGTCGGCTGGCCCTTGTGCGCCTTGGCCGCCGCGTACGCCGCGTAGATCTTCTTGTGGTCGTGACCGCCGCGCCCCAGGTGCAGGAGCTGGTCGTCGGTCATGTTCTCGACCATGGCGCGCAGCCGGTGGTCGTCGCCGAAGAAGTGGTCGCGGATGTACGCGCCGGTCTCGGTGGCGTACGTCTGGAACTGGCCGTCGGGCGTGGTGTTCAGCTTGTTGACCAGGATGCCGTCCCGGTCCTGGGCGAGCAGCGGGTCCCAGGAGCGGTCCCAGACCAGCTTGATGACGTTCCAGCCGGCGCCGCGGAACTGCGACTCCAGCTCCTGGATGATCTTGCCGTTGCCGCGCACCGGGCCGTCGAGCCGTTGGAGGTTGCAGTTGACCACGAAGGTCAGGTTGTCCAGGCTCTCGCGGGCGGCGATGGACAGCTGGCCGAGCGACTCGGGCTCGTCCATCTCGCCGTCGCCGAGGTAGGCCCACACGTGCGACTTGGAGGTGTCGGCGATGCCGCGCGCCTCCATGTACCGGTTCATCCGGGCCTGGTAGATCGCGCCGAGCGGGCCGAGGCCCATGGAGACGGTCGGGAACTCCCAGAAGTCCGGCATGAGCCGTGGGTGCGGATAGGACGAAAGCCCGTTGGGCGCCTTGGACTTCTCCTGCCGGAAGCCGTCCAACTGCGTCTCGTTCAGGCGGTCCAGAAGGTACGCGCGGGCGTAGATGCCCGGCGAGGCGTGCCCCTGGAAGAAGATCTGGTCGCCGCCGTCGCCCTCGTCCTTGCCCCGGAAGAAGTGGTTGAAGCCCACGTCGTACAGGGACGCCGAGGAGGCGAAGGTCGCGATGTGGCCGCCCACGCCGATGCCGGGGCGCTGCGCCCGGGAGACCATGACCGCCGCGTTCCACCGGGTCGCGTTGAGGATCTTGCGCTCGATCTCCTCGTTGCCCGGGAAGAACGGCTCGTCCCTGGTCGCGATGGTGTTCACGTAGTCCGTGCTGCGCATCTCGGGCACGGCGACGCGCTTCTCGCGGGCTCGCTCGATCAGCCGGAGCATCAGGTAGCGGGCGCGCTCGCGGCCGCGCTCGTCGACCGCCGCGTCCAGGGAGTCGAGCCACTCCTGAGTCTCATCGGGATCGAAGTCCGGGACCTGACTGGGAAGGCCGCCAATGATGATCGGGTTGCGATCGGATCCGGGAGCCACGCTGTTCCTTCGCTGTCGGGAGTCCTGCGCCGTCGTCCCAATGGTCCACCGCGCGCAGGGAAACGTCATCCGTACCGGGGGGTAACCGAGGCGCTACGACAAGTCCTCCAGCGGGCGCCTGGCGTGAAGTTCGGGCAAAAACCAACGATACGCCCCCGACGTGCGGCTGGATCCTTGCGTGCGCCCCCCGGAGCCGCCCCGGCATAAGCGGCAGAACGCCGCGCGCCGGGTGTGGGATGAATCACCGATCGACGGCAAAACGGGCGCCGTCTCCGTCCCGGGGGCGAGCCGCGTACCGCTGGACCGGTCGGGAAACACCCAGGAACGTCACCGTTTCGGCGGTCTCGACGGCCGGGTACTTGCGCGATCCGCCCCGCACGTGTGGACTACGGCCAGTGCCTCGCGTACGCGCGTGGCCGAAGACAACGTCCAAGACATGATCAGGAGGCAATCCGTGAGCGCGACCGCGGACCACGCGGAGAAGAGCCTGGCCGAAAGGCTGGGCTTCCAGCCCGGGCAGGTGGTCCAGGAGATCGGCTACGACGATGACGTCGACATGGAGCTCCGCGAGGCCATCGAGGAGGTCATCGGCACCGATGGCGAGCTCGTCGACGAGGATTACGACGATGTGGCCGATGCTGTGGTGCTCTGGTTCCGCGAGGACGACGGGGACCTGACGGATGCGCTGGTGGATGCCATCGCGTACATCGAGGAAGGCGGCCCGATCCTGCTGCTGACCCCGAAGACCGGGCGTGACGGCTACGTCGAGCCGAGCGAGATCAGCGACGCCGCCTCTACCGCCGGCCTGACCGCGAGCAAGAGCGTCAGCGCGGGCAAGGACTGGTCGGCCAGCCGCCTGGCCACGCCGAAGGCGGCGAAGTCCGCCAAGCGCTGAGCCCCTTGCGCTGAGCCCCTTCATGCAGCCTTTTGAGCCCCTTCCGACACTGGTCGGCGGGGGCTCAACTGCTTCTCGTAGGCTGTGCCGCACCTGAACAGCCCTACGGAGGGATGCGCACTCATGGCGCTCGACGGCATCGTGACCGGCACCAAGGCCCCGGACTTCGAGCTGAAGAACCAGCACGGCGAGACCGTGCGGCTCTCGGACTTCCGCGGCAAGAAGAACGTCGTGCTGCTCTTCTACCCGTTCGCCTTCACCGGGGTCTGCACCGGCGAGCTCTGCGCGCTCCGCGACGAGCTGCCGAAGTTCGTCAACGACGACGTGCAGCTGCTCGCCGTATCGAATGACTCGCCGTTCACGCTGCGGGTGTTCGCCGAGCAGGAGGGCCTGGAGTACCCGCTGCTCTCGGACTTCTGGCCGCACGGCGAGGCGTCGCGCGCGTACGGCGTCTTCGACGAGGAGAAGGGCTGCGCGGTGCGCGGCACCTTCATCATCGACAAGGACGGCGTGGTCCGCTGGACCGTCGTCAACGCGCTGCCGGACGCGCGCGACCTGAACGAGTACGTCAGGGCGCTCGAGTCGCTCTGACGCTTCGGGCGCGCTGAACGGACGGGACGGAAACACCCGGGAGCCAGCGGCGAAAAGCCTGTTTGACCCGGGAACCCGTCACTAGGATCCAGTCGTTGATCCGATACCAACGCACGACGGGGGCGCTGCCCCTGGAGACCATTGGAGGACTCGTGGGAGTCAGCCTCAGCAAGGGCGGCAACGTCTCGCTGACGAAGGAGGCCCCCGGCCTGACCGCGGTAACGGTCGGGCTCGGCTGGGACATCCGTACCACCACCGGTACGGACTTCGACCTCGACGCCAGCGCCATCCTGACGAAGGAGGACGGCAAGGTCAGCTCGGACGCCAACTTCGTCTTCTTCAACAACCTGAAGAGCGCCGACGGCTCGGTGGAGCACACCGGTGACAACCTCACCGGTGAGGGCGAGGGCGACGACGAGCAGATCAAGGTGAACCTCGCCGGCGTCCCGGCCGAGGTCGCCAAGATCGTGTTCCCGGTGTCGATCTACGACGCCGAGAACCGCCAGCAGTCGTTCGGCCAGGTGCGCAACGCGTTCATCCGCGTCGTGAACCAGGCGGGCGGCCAGGAGATCGCCCGGTACGACCTCTCCGAGGACGCCTCGACCGAGACCGCGATGGTCTTCGGCGAGCTCTACCGGCACGGCGAGGAGTGGAAGTTCCGCGCCATCGGCCAGGGGTACGCCTCCGGCCTGCGCGGCATCGCCCAGGACTTCGGCGTCAACGTCTGACGCTGAACCCGGCCGCAGGCCCTGCCGCAGTTCCTGCCGCAGGACCGTACCGTCCGGCGCCGCACTGACTGGTGCGGCGCCGGACGCCTTGCAGCACCTCTTACGTTCACGCACGCCTCGGGGAGGACCACGAACATGGGCGTCACGCTCGCCAAGGGAGGCAATGTCTCCCTCTCCAAAGCCGCACCCAACCTCGCACAGGTGATGGTCGGGCTCGGCTGGGATGCCCGCTCCACCACCGGAGCCCCCTTCGACCTGGACGCCAGCGCCCTGCTCTGCAACTCCGGGCGGGTGCTCGGGGACGAGTGGTTCATCTTCTACAACCAGCTCACGAGCCCGGACGGTTCGGTGGAGCACACCGGTGACAACCTCACCGGTGAGGGCGAGGGTGACGACGAGTCGATTCTGGTCGACCTGTCCAAGGTCCCGGCCAACGTCGACAAGATCGTCTTCCCGGTCTCCATCCACGAGGCCGACAACCGCGGCCAGACCTTCGGCCAGGTCAGCAACGCGTTCATCCGCGTGGTCAACCAGGCCGACGGCCAGGAGCTGGCGCGGTACGACCTCTCCGAGGACGCCTCGACCGAGACGGCGATGATCTTCGGCGAGGTCTACCGCTATAACGACGAATGGAAGTTCCGGGCCGTAGGACAGGGGTACGCGTCGGGTCTCCGAGGCATCGCTCTAGACTTCGGAGTCAATGTTTCGTAAAGCCGCGCGCGGCTCGGGGGAGACCCGTACTCGGCGGCGCGGGGGAGCCCCGTACATAACGATTGGGTAGCCAGTGGTACTGAAAACCTTCGGCTGGTCGTTCGCGGTCACCGCGCTCGGACTGGTCGCAGCCGTATTCATCGGGGGGTGGAAGGCGTTCGGGATCGTAGCGATCCTGTCCATCCTCGAGATCTCGCTGTCCTTCGACAACGCGGTCGTCAACGCCGGAATCCTGAAGAAGATGAATGCCTTCTGGCAGAAGATCTTCCTCACGATCGGTGTGCTCATCGCCGTCTTCGGTATGCGGCTGGTCTTCCCCGTCGTCATCGTCGCCGTCAGCGCCGGTCTCGGCCCGATCGAGGCCGTCGACCTGGCCGTGTCCGACAAGGACCGCTACCAGGAGCTGGTGACCGACGCCCACCCGTCGATCGCCGCCTTCGGTGGCATGTTCCTGCTGATGATCTTCCTCGACTTCATTTTCGAGGACCGGGACATCAAGTGGCTCGGCTGGCTGGAGCGCCCCCTGGCCAAGCTCGGCAAGATCGACATGCTGTCGGTCTGCATCGCGCTCATCGTTCTGCTCGTCAGCGCGATGACCTTCGCCGCCAACGCCCACCAGCACGGCGGCCTGCACGTCGACAAGGCGGAAACGGTCCTGATCTCCGGCGTCGCCGGTCTCATCACGTATCTGATCGTCGGCGGACTCTCCGGCTACTTCGAGGACAAGCTGGAGGAAGAGGAGGAGCGCGAGCACGAGTTGGAGGAAGAGGCCAAGAAGAAGGGCAAGCCGGTCTCGGCCGTGGCCCTCGCGGGTAAGGCCGCGTTCTTCATGTTCCTCTACCTGGAGGTCCTGGACGCGTCCTTCTCCTTCGACGGTGTCATCGGTGCCTTCGCCATCACCAACGACATCGTCCTGATGGCCCTGGGCCTCGGCGTCGGCGCGATGTACGTCCGGTCGCTCACCGTCTACCTGGTCCGCCAGGGCACCCTCGACGAGTACGTCTACCTGGAGCACGGCGCGCACTACGCGATCGGCGCCCTCGCCGTGATCCTGCTCGTCACCATCCAGTACGAGATCAGCGAGCTCATCACCGGTGGCGTCGGCGTCCTCCTGATCGCCGGATCCTTCTTCTCCTCGGTCCTCCGCAACAAGAAGCTCGCGGCGGAGGAAGAGGGAAACGGAAACGGCCCGAGCCCCGGCGAGAAGACTGAGGTCACGTCCGGGGTGTGACCCGGCGTCGGTTGCGGGAACGCTCTGAGCGGGGCGGCCAGGAGGCGGAAGCCTCGGGCCGCCCCGCTGGTTGTTTCCTTCAGAAGACGAGATACGAGAACGGTGTTCTGACGAGAGTGGGGGGCGGGATGTCCTTCTGGGGCAGGCTGTTCGAGGGCACGCTGCTCGGGGGCGGGCGGGCCGCGCAGTTCGACTCGGGGAGCGCGGCGAGCAACGCGATCGAGCTGACCAAGCGGCACCCTTCGGTGTCGCTCACCAAGCAAGGGGCGGTGACCGGGAATCTGCGCGTCAACCTCTCCTGGCGGATGCGGACCTCCGACATCGAGGGCCGCTCCAAGCCGGGCGGCGGCCTGCTGCGCAACCCCTTCAAGATGCTCCAGCCCGATGTGGTGCAGGCGCACACCCAGGGCGTGGTCAACGTCGACCTGGACCTGGGCTGCCTGTATGAGCTGACGGACGGGGCGAAGGGGGTCGTCCAGCCGCTCGGCAGCTTCTTCGGTGACCTCAACGCACCGCCGTATGTGAAGCTCAGCGGCGACGACCGGTTCGGCTCGGGCTCCGGCGAGACGATCTACATCAACCTGGACCAGCGCGAGTCCATCAAACGGCTCCTGGTCTTCGTCTACATCTACGACCAGACCCCGGCCTTCGACCGCACGCACGCCAAGGTGACGCTCTATCCGAGCAGCGGCCCGAGGATCGAGATCGACCTGGACGAACGGGCGCCACAGGCCCGCTCGTGCGCGGTGATCTCCATCGAGAACATCAAGGGCGAACTCACGGTCCGCCGCGAGGTGAAGTTCGTCTACGGCTTCCAGGCAGAGCTGGACCGGTTGTACGGGTGGGGGCTCCAGTGGGGCAGGGGGTACAAGACGAACGTCGGCCGGTGACCGAACGATTGAGCCCGTGCGGGGTCAGCGCCCGATGAACTGAGGCCCCTGCGGCGGCAGTCGAAAGTTCGGATCGGGCGAGGGCGCGGGCGCCGGAGACACCGGCTGCGGATACCCGTACGCGGGCTGTGCCGCCGGAGGCTGCTGCGGATAGCCGTACGCGGGCGGAGCCGACGGCGGAGGCGGAGCGACCAAAGGCTGATGCGGCACGGTCTCCGCCGTGGAACTGGCGGGCGGCACGGCGGAGGACACGGCGGAGGGCGCGCCCACGTCCTCCGCGGGCTGCTCGTCGGCCCCGTCCTCGCCCGCGCCCTCCTCCACGGAGATCCCGAAGTCCGTGGCAAGCCCCACGAGCCCGTTGACGTACCCCTCACCCAGGGCCCGGAACTTCCAGGTGTCCCCGCGCCGGTACAGCTCGCCACAGATGAGCGCGGTCTCCGCGCCCGTCTCCGGCTTCACGTCGAAGTACGCGTACGGATCGCCGTCCGGCGCGGCCGCGTCGTACAGCGAGATGCGGAGGGCGGGTACGCGCTCGAACGGCACCTCGTCCGCCGAGGCGACGATCAGGATCCGGTGCACCGCACGGTCCATGCCCGCGAGATCCGTCTGGACGCTGTCGGTCAGGCCGTCCGCGAGCTGCTTCTTGCCGAGCCGCCAGACCGTTCCCGAGGGGTGCCGGGGCTGGTTGTAGAAGACGAAGTCCGCGTCCGAGCGGACCCGGCCCTCGGCGGAGAGCAGCAGTGCCGACGCGTCGATGTCCGGGGTCCCCGAGCCGGCCGGCCCCGGGGTCCAGTGCAGTACGGCCCGTACGGCCGTCGCTTCCAGCGGGACGTTCGACCCCTTCAGCATCGCGTGCGTCATGCGGCTCATCCTGCCTTCCCGGCCGCTTACCGGACAACGCGGGTCCGGCGCGCAAGCGTGGACCGGGTGCGGAGCGAGCGAGGAGCGGGAGTGGAGGTCATCGCCGGGTTACCTGGATTTCATGGGCACAGGGAACTCTTGACAGGGTTCCGCGCGTACTATTACCGGCCACGTCCAGTCGGTCTCCGGTAGGTCTCAAGCCAGAGGTCTCGAGAGGTCCCAAGAGGCCCCAAGATGCCTCGAAACCGGTCGCCTTGTTGTCTTAGTTGTTGTTCGGGGGAGTTTCATGCGTCATTTCGGGCACCTAGCGCCTGAGATACGGAACCGCTTGTTCCACACCGAGCCTGTGGAGTTCACCCCCGACTCCGAGACCGACCTGCTCTCGGTCGCCCTCGGAGCGACCCTCTACAGCCCGGCGACCCGGCCCCGGCTCGCCGAGGACATCGTGAAGCAGGCCGGGCGCGGCGTGGTGTCCATGGTGGTCTGCCTGGAGGACTCCATCGACGACGCGGACGTGGGCGGCGCCGAGGCCAACCTCGTCGCCCAGTTCACCGCCCTCGCCGAGCGGGCCGCCCCCGCCGACCTGCCGCTGCTCTTCGTCCGCGTGCGCCGCCCCGAGCAGATCCCCGACCTGGTGCGCCGCCTCGGCCCCGCCGCCGCGCTGCTCTCCGGCTTCGTCCTGCCGAAGTTCACCGAGGAGCGGGGCGTGGCGTTCCTGGAGGCGGTCACCACCGCCGAGTCCGCGAGCGGGCGGCGGCTCTTCGCCATGCCGGTCCTGGAGTCCCCCGAGCTGCTCCACCTGGAGACCCGGGCCGAGACCCTCGCCGGTATCGCCCGCACCGTCGACAAGTACCGCGACCGGGTGCTCGCGCTCCGCCTCGGCGTCACCGACTTCTGCTCCGCGTACGGGCTGCGCCGCGGGCCCGCGATGACGGCGTACGACGTACAGATCGTGGCCTCCGTGATCGCGGACGTGGTCAATCTGCTCGGCCGCGCCGACGGCACCGGCTTCACCGTGACCGGTCCGGTGTGGGAGTACTTCCGCGTCCACGAGCGGATGTTCAAGCCGCAGCTGCGGTCCAGCCCCTTCCTCGGCCGGGCCGAGGAGCTGCGCACCGCGCTGATCGAGCACGACATGGACGGGCTGCTCCGCGAGATCGAGCTGGACCGGGCCAACGGCCTGCTCGGCAAGACCTGCATCCACCCCTCGCACGTCCTGCCCGTGCACGCCCTGTCGGTGGTCAGCCTCGAGGAGTACTGCGACGCCCGGGACATTCTGCGGCCCGAGCGGGACGGCGGCGGAGTGCTGCGGTCCGCGTACACGAACAAGATGAACGAGGTGAAGCCGCACCGCGCCTGGGCCGAGCGCACCCTGCAGCGGGCCCGTGTCTTCGGCGTGGCCAACGAGGACGCGGGCTTCGTGGAGCTGCTCACCGCCGGTCTGTCCGGCTGAACGTAAGGAACTGTGAACGACGTGGTGTGGTCCGGGAATTGGGTCCGTGAACGCCTTGGGGTCGAGCTCACCGGCGACGACAAGCTGAGCGAACTGCTCGGGCTCGCGCTGCGGCGCAACCCCAAGCGAGCACATCTGCTCGTGTCGAACGTCCTCGGCAAGCATGTGCCGCAGCTCCCCTCGACCGTGTACGCGAGCGGGCACGACCTCGGACGGCGGGTGTACGAACTGCTGGGTTCGGACAACGACGCTGACGCCGCACGCGCCGTCGTCCTCGGCTACGCGGAGACCGCCACGGGCCTCGGCCACTCGGTCGCGGACGGCCTCGGCGCGGCGCCGTATCTGCACTCCACGCGCCGGAAGGTCCCGGGCGTCGCTCAGGCGGGCGGCTTCGAGGAGTCCCACTCGCACGCGACCTCGCATCTGCTGCTGCCCGAGGACCCGGAACTGCTCGCCGGGGACGGCCCGTTGGTCCTGGTCGACGACGAGTTCTCCACCGGCAACACGGTCCTCAACACCATCCGCGCCCTGCACGAGCGCTTTCCGCGCGAGCACTACGTCATCGTCGCCCTGGTCGATATGCGCTCCGCCGAGGACCGTGCCCGTATCGAGGAGTTCGCCCGCGAGATCGGCGCCCGCGTCGACCTCGTGGCGACCGCGCGCGGCACGGTCCGGCTGCCGGAGGGCGTTCTGGAGAGCGGACAGGCGCTGGTCGAGGAGTATGAGGAGTACGCGACGCAGGGCGCCCCGGTGCCCGCGCCGCGCCGGGAAAGCGGCGGCTCAGACTCCGTCACGCGGATCGACCTCGGCTGGCCCGCAGGTCTGCCGGACGGCGGGCGGCACGGCTTCACGCCCCAGCACCGGAGGCTGCTCGACGCGGCCCTGCCCGCGATGGGGGACCGCCTTGCGGCCGCCCTGCCCGAAGCGGCCCGGCGCGGCGGCCGGGTGCTCGTGCTCGGCTGCGAAGAGCTGATGTACGCGCCGCTGCGGCTCGCCGTCGCCCTGGAGAAGCGGGTGCCCGGGGCCGAGGTGCGGTACTCGACGACGACCCGTTCACCGGTCCTCGCCGTGGACGACCCCGGCTACGCCATCCGCAGTCGGCTTTCCTTCCCCGCGCACGACGACCCGTCCGACGGACCCGGTCCGCGCTATGCGTACAACGTGGCGGGCGGCGGCTTCGACACCGTCGTGGCGGTCGTCGACTCGGCCGCCGACACCCCCGAACTGCACGCCCCCGACGGGCTGCTGGCCCGTCTGGCGGAACAGTGCGGGCACGTCCTGCTCGTCGTCGTGCCTTCGTACGTCCCCTCGTACGTCCCCGAACCACAGGAAGAGCGCACCATGCTCCCCGAGCCCCTCCGCGGCCCCGCCTTCTCCTCGTACGCACCGGACGAGGTCGGCTGGCTGCTTCAGGACCTCTCGGACGTACGCCTCGAAGCGCCCACCGAGGAGCGCGAGGAGGCCGTGCAGAGCGGCGGCGCGCACTACGCGGAGTCGCTGCCGGTCGAGTACCAGCCGAGCGAGCAGTACCAGGCCCTGTTCCACGCCGCGCTCGACGCCTCCGCCGCGCGGATCGCGCAGGCCGTCGGCACGGTCACCGAGACCGTGCTCGCCGAGCGTTCACCGCGGCCGGTGCTCGTCTCCCTGGCCCGCGCGGGCACCCCGGTCGGCGTCCTGATGCGGCGCTGGGCGCAGTACCGGCACGGTCTTGAGCTGCCGCACTACGCCGTGTCGATCGTGCGTGGCCGTGGCATCGACGCGAACGCGCTGCGCTGGCTCGCCGCCCACCACGACCCGACCGATGTGGTCTTCGTCGACGGCTGGACCGGCAAGGGCGCCATCACCCGCGAACTCGCCCAGGCGATCCGGGAATTCGAGGACCAGCAGGCCGCCGGTAGGGCGAAGGGCTTCGACCCGGAGATCGCGGTGCTCGCGGACCCCGGCTCCTGTGTGCGCACCTACGGCACCCGCGAGGACTTCCTGATCCCGTCCGCCTGCCTCAACTCCACGGTCTCCGGCCTGATATCGCGTACGGTGCTCCGCGCCGACCTGGTCGGACCGGACGACTTCCACGGCGCGAAGTTCTACCGCGAGCTCGCCGACGGCGACCTGTCCGGGCACTTCCTCGACACGGTCGCGGACCGCTTCGACGAGGTGACGGATGCGGTGGACAGGCAGGTCAAGGAGGTCCTCGCGGCCGGGCCCGAGGGCCGGGAGCCGAGCTGGGAGGGCTGGGCCGCGGTCGAGCGGATCAGCGAGGAGTACGGCATCCACAATGTGAACCTGGTCAAGCCGGGCGTCGGCGAGACCACCCGGGTGCTGCTCCGCCGGGTCCCCTGGAAGATCCTCGCCCGCCGCGGCGCCGGGGCCGACCTCGATCACGTACGGCTGCTCGCGGAGCAGCGCGGCGTCCCGGTCGAGGAGGTCGCGGAACTGCCGTACAGCTGCGTGGGGTTGATCCACCCGCAGTACACGCGCGGCGCGACGGGCGCGGACGGCAAGGCGGTGGCGGCCAAGTGACCACCTCGCGCGCACCTCGCGTCCTGGTCGCCAGCGACCTGGACCGAACCCTCATCTACTCGGCGGCCGCGCTCCAGCTGCCGATGCCCGACGCGGAGGCGCCCCGGCTGCTCTGCGTCGAGGTGTACGAGGGCAAGCCGCTGTCGTATCTGACGGAGACGGCGGCGGGGCTGCTCACGGAACTCGCGGGCGCGGCCGTGTTCGTGCCGACGACGACCCGCACCCGGGAACAGTACGGTCGCATCCATCTCCCGGGCCCCGCCTCCCGGTTCGCGATCTGTGCCAACGGCGGCCATCTCCTGGTCGACGGGGAGTCGGACCGCGACTGGCAGCGGCAGGTGGCCGCCCGCCTGGCCGCCGAGTGCGCCCCGCTCGACGAGGTGCGCGCGCATCTGCTGCGTACGGCCGACGCGTCCTGGCTGCTCAAGGAGCGGGTGGCGGAGGATCTGTTCGCGTATCTGGTGGTGGAGCGGACGCTGCTGCCCGACGGCTGGGTGAAGGAGCTCGGCGAGTGGGCGGAGGGCCGTGGCTGGACGGTGTCGTTGCAGGGCCGGAAGATCTACGCCGTGCCGAAGCCGCTGACCAAGAGCGCGGCCATGCGCGAGGTCGCCCGCCGCACCGACGCCCCGCTGACCCTCGCCGCCGGTGACTCGCTCCTCGACGCCGACCTGCTCCTCGCGGCGGACCGCGCCTGGCGCCCGGACCACGGCGAGCTGGCCGACACGGGCTTTGCGACGCCCGGCCTGACGGTGACGGCGGGCCGGGGGGTGCTCGCGGGGGAGGAAATCCTGCGCGGATTCCTGGCCACGGCGGCGGCCGAATAACGCCACGGTCACGGGGCGGGGTGGCACAGTGACGGCATGGACAAGGGAAAGACGCCGCTGACGGAAGAGCTGTACGCGTACATGCTCGGGCACAACCCGCCGCTCGACCCGGTGCAGCGGATGCTCGTCGAGATCACGCACACCGAGTTCCCGCAGTTCGCCCGCATGCAGGTGGCCCCGGAGCAGGGGCCGCTGCTCGCCTTTCTGGTACGGCTGACCGGGGCCCGGCACATCGTGGAGGTCGGCACCTTCACGGGGCTCTCCACGCTCTCCATGGCGGAGGCACTCTCCGCCGACGGCACGCTGCTGACCTGCGACATCTCGGAGGAGTGGACGGCGCGGGCGCGGGAGGCGTGGGCGGAGGCGGGGGTCGCCGAACGCATCGACCTCCGCATCGCCCCGGCCCTGGAAACGCTCGCCGCGCTGCCGAAGACGCCCCACATCGACATGGCGTTCGTCGACGCCGACAAGGAGAACTACCTCGGCTACTGGGAGGAATTGGTCCCCCGCATGCGCCCGGGCGGCCTGCTCGTCGTGGACAACGTCTTCATGGGCGGCGGTGTGACGGACCCGGAGGCGGGTGGCGCGGCGGGCGCGATGCGCGACTTCAACGACCGGGTCCAGGAGGACGACCGCGTGGACAGCGTGATGCTGCCGGTGGCGGACGGGCTGACGCTGGCGCGGCGCGTTTCAAGCCCCTCAGGGGCTTGAATCCGGGGCGGGGCGGGACCGGGGAAAGAAGACGATCACCCGCAGCATCCGCCCCCGCAGCACCCCCCACCACCAGCACCGGCCGCCGGGGCAGGACCACCGGAGGCGGAGGCGGACCCGCCCACCGCCACGGTCGACAGCAACTTCACCGTGTCCTCGTGCCCGTCAGGGCACACCGCGGGCGCACCGGACTCGGACATCGGCCGACTGACCTCGAACGTCTCGCCGCAGCTGCGGCAGCGGAACTCATAACGGGGCATGGCCCCAGGGTAACCGCGCCCCCGCCACCGGCTCAGCGGACCACCGTCCCCGAATCCGCACCCAGAAGGCCCAACTCCGCCCGAGTCGGCGCCCCCTCCCAATCCCCCCGCGAAGCCACCGCGAACGCCCCCGTGGTGACCGCACGATCAAGGCGCCCGGCCGCCTCCTCCCCGTCGAGTAGCGCGGACAGGTACCCGGCCACGAACGCGTCCCCGGCCCCGACCGCGTCCACCGCCCGCACCTGCCGGGCCGGGGTCCGCAGTGAGCCCTCCGCCGTGTGCACCTCGGCCCCGTCCGCGCCGAGCTTCACGACGACCTCGCCGACGCCGGCCGCGAGCAGCACCCCCGCCTGCTCCGCCGAAGCGGAAGGGGCCGCGCCCGGCCCGTCGTACGGCAGGCAGAGCGGCAGCTCGTCATCGGAGGCGATGAGGACATCGACGTACGGTGTCCAGTCCCGCAGCACCGTCGACGCGTCCTCGTAACTCCACAGCCGCGAGCGGAAGTTGACGTCCAGGCAGACGAGCGTCGCGTGCTCACGGGCCAGCCGCAGCGCGCGCCGGGCGGCGCACAGCGCGGCCGGGCCGAGCGCCGGGGTGATCCCGGTCAGGTGAAGGATCCGCGGCGGCGCGGCCGTGAACGCCTCCTCGACCGCGCGGGCGCGGAGCCGCGAACCGGCGGACCCGGCACGGTAGTAGTGCACCCGCGTCACCTCGGGCAGCCGCGGCTCGAAGAGCACAAGCCCGGTCGGCGCCTCGCCCTCCCGACAGGCCCCCGACACGTCCACGCCCTCGGCGCGCAGGGTACGGAGCACCAGCTCCCCGGCCTCGTCGTCCCCGACCGCCCCGGCCCAGCGGACCGCATGGCCGAGCCGCGCGAGCCCGATCGCCACATTCGACTCGGCGCCCGCGACGGACACGTCCATCGAGCCGCCAAGGCGCAGCGGCCCACTGCCGCGCAGCGCCACCATCGTCTCGCCGAAGGTGAGGACCTCGGTCCCGCCCGTAGCGTCCCCGCTCACCCGCACACCGCCTTGAACTCCTTGGCCCGGGCCCGCAACCCCGCCAGATCCCCGCCGTCCGCCGCGTCCCCGACCAGCGGCGAGCCCACGCCGACCGCGACCGCGCCGAGTTCGAGATACGCGGCGGCCTCCGTCACGCCCACACCGCCGACCGGCACGAACGGCAGGTCGGGGAAGGGCGCGCGCAGCGCCTTGAGATAGCCGGGCCCGCCGACGGCGCCCGCCGGGAAGAGCTTCAGCGCGGCCGAGCCGAGGTCCACGGCGGCCGCGGCCTCGCACACCTCGGTCGGGGTCAGAACCCCCGCGAGCACCGGAAGCCCCTGCCGCACCGCGGCGCGGAAGCCGGGGCCGAGACCCGGCGTGACGACGAGGTTGGCCCCGGCCGCGGCGGCGCGCTGGGCGTCCTCCGCCGTGACCACGGTGCCGGCGCCGAGCCAGGCGGAGTCGCCGAGTTCCGCGCGGGCGCGCTCGATCACGGTCAGGGCGTCCACGCTGCTCAGGGACACCTCGACCAGCGGGATGCCGGATTCGACCAGGGCCATCACGCTGCGGAAGGCCGCCTCCTGGTCGTGGCCGCGGACGATGGCGACCAGTCGCTCGGTGCGCAGGGCGGTACTGAAGTCCATGTTCGTGCCGTTCCCTCTCATCGCAGTACTCAGCAGTCCAGCAGCTCCACAGCTCCACAGCTCCAGCGGCTCCAGCGGCTTCATTGCAGTACGCAGCAGCTCGTCGCAGTACTCAAGGCAGTTCTGGTCTCCGTGTTCACCACTCCGCGAACGAGCAGTCCTCGTACCGCCAGACCGGGTTGCGCCAGGCGTGCCCCGTCCGGTCGGCCGCGCGTACCGCCTGCTCGTCCACCTCGATGCCGAGGCCGGGCCGCTGGGACCGGATCAGCTCGCCGGAGTGGAAGCGGAACGGCTCGGGATCGACGACGTAGTCGAGGAGCTCGGCGCCCTGGTTGTAGTGGATGCCGATGGACTGCTCCTGGATCAGGAAGTTCGGCGTGGTGAACGCCACTTGGAGGCTCGCGGCGAGCGCGACCGGGCCGAGCGGGCAGTGCGGGGCGACCTGGGCCCCGTACACCTCGGCGAGCGAGGCGATCCGGCGCAGCTCCGAGATGCCGCCCGCGTGCGAGATGTCCGGCTGCACAATCGCCACCCCGGCCTGTAGCGGAGCGAGGAACTCCCGCCGGGAGTACAGCCGTTCACCGAGTGCGATCGGGATGGTGGAGGCGTTCACCAGGTCCGGCACGGCGTGCATGTAGTCGGAGAGCACCGGCTCCTCGACGAACATCGGGGCGTACTCGGCGAGCTGCGGAAGGAGTCGGCGGGCGTTGGCGGGGGAGACCCGGCCGTGGAAGTCGAGCCCGAAGTCCCGCTCGTCACCGAGGACTTCACGGGCGGTCTCGGCGCGGCGCAGACAGTCGCGGATCTCGGCGCGGGTGGCGAGCGGGGTCATCCGGCCGGAGCCGTTCATCTTGACGGCGGTGAATCCGGCCTCGATCTGCTCGGTCACCGCGTCGCGGATCTCGCTCGGCTCGTCCCCGCCCACCCAGGCGTACGCCCGGATCTTCGACCGGACCGGGCCGCCGAGCAGCTGGTGCACCGGCTGCTCGTACGCCTTGCCCTTGATGTCCCACAGCGCCTGGTCGAGCCCGGCGATCGCGGAGGACAGGACCGGTCCGCCGCGGTAGAAGCCGCCCTTGGTCATCACCTGCCAGTGGTCCTCGATCCGCAGCGGGTCCTGCCCGAGCAGATACTCCGCGAGCACCTCGACCGCGGCCCGCACCGGCTCGGCCCGCCCCTCGACCACGGGCTCACCCCAGCCGACGAGGCCCTCGTCGGTCTCCACGCGCACGAACATCCAGCGCGGCGGGGCGAGGAAGGTCTCGATGCGGGTGATCTTCATCATGAGGGCCGGTCCTTCCGGGGGTGCGGGGCTGCTGGGGGCTTTTCGGGGTGCAGCCTGAACGACGGTTCCGCTGGAGTCGGCGGAACCGTCGTTCAGAGGGTGCGGGTCAGTGTTTCAGGCGGTCCGCCCCCGCCGTTCCCGCCGTTCGCGGGCCCGCTGCTCCCGCGCCGCCTGCTCGGGGTGGCGGGCCTTCCAGTACGGGTTGTCGTGCGGTAGGGCGCTGCCCACCCTGCCGTACATCCCGAACCACATCAGCATCACGCCCACAACAAAGCTGAACAGCACGTTCTGGATGCGGAAGGCGAGGAAGTTGAGGCCCGTCTCGAGCAGCGCGAGATTCACGAAGCCGCTGAGGATGAAGGCGAGGCCCAGGACCATGTTGAGCGTGGACGCGAAGTTCCCGCCGATCACCATGCCGACGAAGAGCAGCAGGCCGACACAGATCGACAGGACGCTGAGCGCGCCGTTGGTGTTGAGCCCGGCGACGGTGTCCCCGCGGGTGTCGAAGAACCCGATCTGGTCGATCAGGCCGAGGATGCCGAAGGCCAGGAGTACGAGTCCGGTCAGCCCGGCACCGACCCGGTAGACCTGGCTCAGGTGGTGGTCGACGGGCAGGTGCTCGTCGAGCCTGATGTGCCGCCGCTTGGTTACGGTGTGGAGCACTGGCGTGGCCATGTCCGCCTCCCTCAACGCTCGCGGAGGGGGTACGCGGGGTGCGTACCGGCTGACGCGGGCGCACTGGCTGACGCGGGCGTACTGACTGCGTTCTTCCAGGATCGGCCCAGGAGGGTCCTTCTGTCACCTGGTGGCCGTGACCAGCGGAAACGAGGCCAGGCCCCGACGCGAGTGTGAAGACAGGACCTAGAAGACAGGGCCTAGGGGAGACGCCCCCTAGGCCCCGGCTCAGCCCCCGGCCCCTCGCTCCGCCCGAATTTCCGCCACGACCCGCTGCGCGGTCTCCCGTACCGCCGCCGTCTCGGTGAGGAAGTGCCAGTAGTCGGGGTGCCGCCCCTCCAGCGTGGCGACGGCCCGGTCCAGGCGGGCCACGGCGTCGTCGAGCGGGCGGGCGTGCCGCGGGTCGGGGGTGTGCCGCCCGGCCATGGCGAGCCGCTGGGCGTCCCGGATCGCGAACCGGGTCCGCTCCACCTCCTGGCTCGGGTCCTTGGCCACGGCGTTCAGCCGCTGCAGCCGGTCACTGGCCGCGGAGACCGCCTCGTCCGTGGTGTTCAGGAGCGCCCGTACGGTGCCGAGGAGCGCCGTGGTGTCCGCCCAGCGCTGCTCCGCGCGCGCCGTACGGGCCTCGGCGAGCTTCTCCTCGGCCTGCCGTACCGCGTCCGCGGCCTGCTCGGGCACCCGTTGCAGGTCCTGCCAGCAGGCCACCGTGAACCGGCGGCGCAGCTCGCTGAGGACCGGCTCGACCTGCGCGGCTCGCGTGGTCAGGGCCTGTGCGCGGGTGCGCAGCGAGACCAGGCGCCGGTCGGTCTCGGCGGCCCGCTCCGGCAGCCGCTCGGCCTCGGCGCGTACGGCTTCGGCGTCCCTGAGGACCCGGTCGGCGCGGTGCAGCGTTTCTTGTACGCCGTGCCGTCCCGCCCCTTCGTTGAGCCGGGTCAGCTCGGGGCCGAGGGCGGCGAACCGGGCCGCGAGCTCGTCGGCCCGCAGCCCGGAGGCGCGTACCGCGTCCAGGGCGCCGCTCGCGGCCCGCAGGGCCTGGCGGGCCCGCTCCACGGCCGGGGCGAGCCGGGCGAGCTGGGTCTCGGCCTTGTCGAGCAGCGGCCCGAGGGACTGGGCGAACCGGTCGAGGTCCTGCTTGACCCGGGTCAACTCGTCCCGGGCCCGGGTCAGCTCGGCCTTGGCGCGGGCGGCCGTGGCGGCGTCCAGGTCCTCGCGGTCGAGATCCTGGGCGTCGACCGCGGTGATGTACCGGTGGCTGACCTCGTCGATGCGCTGCCCGAGCGCCTCGAAGTCGGCGGCGGCCCGGCGGGCGGGCGGCGCGCTGTCCACGGCGGTGATGGTCTCGATCGAGATCCGCAGATCGCGCTGGGCGGTGTCGAGTTCGTAGAACGCGGCGGCCGCCTCGTCCTTCGCGGCCTGCGCGTCGGCCCGTTGCCCCTCACCGCGCCCGAACCAGCGCCGGGTGCCGCCCCCGGCGAAGGCCGCGGGCAGCACGGCGGCGAGCAACGGCAGCGGGAGCAGTACCAGACCGAGAACGTCGCGAACGCTGAGAACATCGCGCAGTGGGCGGTCCGTCTGCCGCGGCAGTGGGCGGTCCGTCTGCCGCGATGGTGTCGCCGTCACATCCACTCCCGCACTGTCATCCGCCATCCGCCGTCGGCCATCCGCCCTGGACCCCGAGCCATTCTCCCACCCGTGCAGGACGAACCTCCCACCCGTGAAGGACGAACACACGGGCCGAAAAGTTCGCGGCGGCCTCGCCGGGGCTGGTCAGGGCTGGTCGGTGCTGGTCGGTGCTGGTGTCAGGGCTGGTTGGGGTTGGTCAGGGAACTGACGGACTGTCGGTCATGGTCGTACCGGTGCTGATGTGCAGGACGGCGTCGGCCCCGTCGAGGGTCGCCTCATCGAGAGGGAAGTAGCCCTGCTCCGGGGTGGTGTCGGCGCGCGTGCGGGCGGGCGCGCCCGGGTCGGCCGCCGCTGCGGCGGCGGGCGTGGTCAGACCCCAGGTGGCGATACGTCGCTGGAGGAGGCCCTCGAACGTACCCGGCGCGGCCTCGCGCAGCCCGATGGCTTCACTACGCCCCAGGCTCCCGGCGACGAAGACGTACCGCCCGTCGCACCGCCCGTCGTACCGCCCGTCGCACCACTGGCCGTACTGCTCGCCGTACCGCTCGACGCATTGCTCGTCCTCGTCCCACAGGGACCCCACGATGGCGCCGGCACCGAACCAGTTGAGGTCCATCTCCCGCATCCGCATGGTGCTCGGATTCCGCTGGAGGTGGAGGTTGTTGGCGAACACCAGGGTCGGGCCCCGTCGGGCCTCGATGCCCCGGATGGCGAGGAGGTTCTGGGCCATGAGTGCGTCCCGGGTGGCAAGCAGACGGGATATCCGTGCGCTCTCCTCGAGGCGAGGCTGTGCGGACTGCCTGTGATAGCGCAGCAGGCCAAGACCGGTGGTGAGGTGGGTCTCGGCCTTGTGCCACTCGGCGCGCGACGTCGCCGCGATCAGCTCCGGGGCGCGCGCGTAGAGCGCGGTGAGCATGTCGTCGGCGAGTGCGCGCAGCTTCTCGGCCTCGGCCGTGGCGCCGATGGACATGGCCGGGTCCAGGATCGCCTCGGTGCGGCTCCACTGTTCGTCCTCACCGACGAGGTCGACGCGGTCGACGAGGTCGACGCGATCGAAGTTGGGGTCGAAGGCGAGGTCGAGGTCGAGGTCGAGTCCGAGGTCGAGCTCGGCTTCCAGATAGTCGCGGGCGTATGCGAGATAGCGCCGCGGGCTGGGCGCGCTCATGTTCTCCATCGCACCGTCGAAGCCGTGAAAGGCGAGCCGCTCTTCGGCGGGGCGGCCCTCGTTATAGGCGCGCATCCAGGCAACCAAGTCTCTGTTGCCCTCCAGCTTCCCGAAGCCGTGGGAGAAGCCTTGGCTCATCGCCGCGTCGAGGGACCCCACTCCCTCCTGGACGAAGGCGTTCACGCCGAGCGCGGCCACGCGATCGGTCTCCAGGGCGATCGACCGGAAGCCGAGGTCGGCCAGCTGAACGAACAGCTCGTTGCGAACTCGCGCAAAGGCCGGTTCCTGGTGCGTGGGCTCGCCGAGCGCCAACAGCTCACATGACGGGGGCACGAAGTCTCGAATGTCCTGAGTCATGTGCCATAATCGTACCTCTGAAATTCCGGTTGAGACTTACTCAGCGAGTCCCCAGCCATTGGCGACCAAGCCCCGCCAAAAGTCTCAAACCGAGAAGCGAGAACCTGAGGACCTGAGGAAGGCCCTGAGGCCCTGGGGACCGAGAACCTGAGGACCGATAACCCATACCTGCTACCCGGTGATCCCCTTGCGGCCAACTGACCTCGCACGCGAGCACGGCCTCTCGACCCAGGCGGTCCGCAACTACGAGCGGGACGGCTTCCTGCCACCCGCCGAGCGCACCCCGACCGGCTACCGCATCTACACCGAGCTGCACGCGGCAGCACTCCGCGCCTTCCTCGCGCTCATCCCGGCGTACGGCCATGCGGGAGCAGGCCAGGTGATGAACGCACTCCACCAGGACAGACTCGACGATGCTCTGACGGCCATCGACCGTGGCCACAGTCAGTTGCTCCGCGACCGGGACACCCTCGCCGCGGTGAGGCAAGCGATCGAGCACCTGACGGCAGACGCCGACGCCGCACCGGACCACTCAGCAGACTCCGACGCCGCACCGGACCACTCGACGGACCCCGCCTCCCGAACCATCGGTGAACTCGCCCACCAGCTCGGCGTCACCCCGGCAACTCTGCGCAAATGGGAGGACGTCGGCATCCTCGCCCCGGCCCGAGACCCCCTCACCGGATACCGCGTCTTCAGGGCAAGCGACATCCGCGACGCCGAACTGGCCCACCTCCTCAGACGCGGTGGCTACCCCCTGGACCACATCTCCACCGTGCTCCAGCAGATCCGAACAGCGGGCGGCACCGAAACCCTCTCCAACGCCCTGGCCGACTGGCAGCAAAGGCTGACCGAACGAGGTCTCGCCATGCTCAACGCGGCGACCGAGCTGAACCGCTATCTGACTCGGCGGAACCGCTGTCCGGGCTGGACTTTGACGGACGGGACCAGCGGGTAAAGGGACTACAGCGGGCACGTCGGCCGCGGTCGGCGAAGGGAGGGCACGGGGTGGAAGCCGTTGACGTGATCTGGGTCGTCCTTCTGGCCGCCGGGGCGGCGTACGAGCTCTACGCCCTATGGAACAAGACTCCGGGCGACACACTCAGCGAGCGCGTCCGAGCCTGGTTCCGGGTGCACACTCGCCCCGGCCGAGCGCTGTTCGCCCTCGCCTGGGTGGGATTCGCGACCTGGTTCCTGGTGCACATCTTGGCGTGATGCGACTCCCGCCCGGGGCAGGGGAGTTGAGCCGGGAAACGGTCTTGTCGTCGACGAGACGCTGCATGTGACGAGACGCTGCATGTCCGGCGCTGCATGTCCCGCGTGCCGAGGGCGTGCCGAGGGCGTGCCAAGGGCATGTCGACGGCATGCCGGACATGCGCGCCAACGGCCATCCCCGCGCCATGTACGGGCCACCCGGGCGCCGCCCACTCCCCGCTCGTAGTCGTGAGCATGCCATGTCAGTCCAATCCAAGTGGTGGGAGTAGGCCCGGACTTACCGTCGGCTCCGGAGCGAGGACCGACCGTTCGTCGTTCAACTCTCCTTGCAGAAAGAGACTGTTCGTGCACATGCCCAGAAGCGGACGCCCTTGTCTCGTCGCTGCGGCTGCGGCTGCGGCTGCGGCTGCGGCGGTGGCGTTGGTCGCCGGGATTCCGGCAGTACCCACGGCCGGAGCCGATGACAGCGGCGCGCCGCCCACGGTCGCCCCCCGCGCCGAGACCGCCGCGATGTTCGACGACGACGAGGGCGGCAACGCCGACGACCCGGCGATCTGGCGCAACGCCGACCACCCGGACGCCAGCCTCGTCGTCGCCACCGCCAAGGAAGGCGGCCTGCGGGTCTACGACCTCGACGCCCAACAGGTGCAGTCGATCCCCGCGCCCGAGGCGCCAGGCCCCGACGACGCACCGGGCCGCTTCAACAACGTCGACCTCGTGCACGGCATGAACCTGGGCTCCGGCCCCGCCGACCTCGCCGTCACCAGCGACCGCGGCAGCGACAAGCTGCGCATCTACCGCATCGACGGCGACAAGCCCGACGCCCCGCTCACCGACGTCACCGACGCCTCGGCACCGTGGATCTTCTCCGGCTCGCAAGGCGAGGTCAACGAGAAGAGCACCGCGTACGGCCTGGCCACCTACACCGACGCGTCGACCGGCACGTCCTACGCACTGGTCAGCCAGGCCGCGACCACCAGCGTCGCGCTCCTCGAGCTGACGGCGACCCAGGACGGCAAGGTCTCCTACAAGCAGGTCCGCACCGTGGATCTGCCGGACACCTTCACGATGCCCGACGGCACCTCCTGGTCCCCGTGCGGCGAGCCCGGCGAGGGGCCGCAGGTCGAGGGCATGGTGGTCGACCCGGCCACGGGCACCCTCTTCGCCGGCCAGGAGGACGTCGGTATCTGGCGCCTGCCGGCCGACCTGAGCGGCAAGCCGGTGCTCCAGGACAAGGTCCGTGAGTACGGCATCCCGGCCACGTACGACGAAGCCTCCGACGAGTGCGTGGCGGGCGAGGACCCCGGCTTCGGGGGCAAACACGTATCGGCCGACGTCGAGGGCCTGACGCTGCTGAAGCAGGACGGAGGGGACGGCTACCTGCTCGCCTCGAGCCAAGGCGACAACACCTTCGTCGCCTACGACCGTGAGAAGTCCGACGGCTACGAGCACGAGGGCGGCTTCCAGGTGACCGCCGCGTCCGAGGAACTGGACGGCTCCGAGGAGTCCGACGGCGCGGACGCACTCGCCAAGCCCCTGGGCACCAAGTACCCGAACGGCCTGCTGGTCGTCCAGGACGGCCACATGGCACCGGAGGACGGCGACAGGCAAGCCACGGGCTTCAAGTTCATCGACCTCGGCGACGTCCTGGACGCTCTGGAGGACTGACGGCCGGTCCGAGTCCGTTCATGCCACGACTACGACGAACAGCTACGACGAACAGCGCGCCCGTCTTGGGAGCCGGGCGCGCTGTTCGTACCCGGTGGGCGCGGACGGTTTCGAACCGCTGGCATCCGCCTTGCAAGAAAGGTTCTTTAGGGTGGTGACCAGCCACAACGCCCCAAGATCTGGGCCGTTTAGGAGAGATTTGGGAGATCGTCAGTCTTCCTAAGGTTTCGGCAGGGTGGACGGGAGTCACCGCGGCAGCGATGCGTCCCTGACGGGCGCGGTTCAGAAGGGCCCGGTTTCTGCGTGGGTGCTGGTCACTCGATGACCGGGACGTAGTTACTGGCCTCCATGTCCAGTCGGCGTCGTTCGGCTGGCCGGAGCCCGTTGACGTTGTCCCAGTGGCTCAAGGTCATTTCGTCCTCTTCCCACTCGATGTAGTTTGCGGCACTCAGGATCACGGCGAAGAAGCGCCACGAATCGCGGGGACGCCAGCCGCTCGCTGACTCGATCGACGCAGCGGTCGCCTCGCGTTGCGTTTCGTCCACGTCGATCACGTGGCCGCGGAGCTTGACCTCGGGCTCGGGGCTGGCGGGATTGGTCACCGGAGTTTGCAGGACCAGACGGGCGTCGCGATCAAGATCACGGGCTTTGTGTGATCCTGCGATCATGACGAGCATCAGCTGGTGCCGCACGAAATGAATCTCAACTGGGCTGATTCGGGGTGTTCCGTCCCGCCGGATCGTCCCGACCAGGACGAAACCGTAGCGTTCAGCGGCGGCACGAGCATGCCGGGCAAGGTCCGGTGCCGCCTTCGCGAAGCTAGCCCAGTCCTTTCCGGCATCGGGGTTCATGAGTGCCTGCTCAATGCTTCGTGCGGGCCGTGCGGGCCGTGCGGCGCTCGTCCTGGATTGCCTGGAAACGGCAGGACTCGGTTCCAGCCCGAGACCGATGGATCCAACCAGCGATCACGACGGATCCGCTCGAACCTCCAGTCACGCGACCTGTACACCCACGGGCTCCTGACACGACCGTGACGAAAACGCCCACAGCGTGACCGGCCAATCGGCCCACACATCGCATTACGCCACCAGCGGCATGTCACAGGCCGTCAGACAAGGTGGCTCCCACTCGCATCGCGCACGGTGACGAAGGAACTCTCGGAGCTCAGGGAGCCGCTCCCCGGCCTCGTGCTTCAGCTCGAAAGTCAGCGCCTGCCCAGCGCCGAACACTGCACGCGGAAGCCGTCCCGGCTCCAATGGCGAGGTAGGCCCAAGGCTGATGCGTCGATTTCCGAGGATCGGTGTGCCAGTTGCTGGGACCTCGTTTCCGAATTGGAGCACGAGGTCATATACACGAAGTCATATATCGGCGCATCGCTGCCGTTCTCAGAAGGCCAAGTCTGCGCTCCCCGTAGCCCTCCTCGACGTGGACCAAGCGGGCCTGCCTCTCTCGCCGTTCGAGCGTAGCCTGGCGCAGTTCCTCGCGCTCCAGCGCAGGTTCATCGACTGCTCGGCAATGAACTGCCGCTGTTCCCTGATCTGTTTCTGTTGGCTCTATCTGTTTCTGTTGGCTCTTCAAGGTCTCCCGCGCGTAGTACGCCGCGGCGGCGGCGAACGCGCCTGCGTCACCCCGGTCGATCCCTCCCCTGCGCGTCAGCGTAGACGTGGAACGGCCCCCGGGCGGGGCGGCTGTGCGCCTGTTTGTGTCTTGCCGGCATGGAGTGGCTAGAGCCCGTCCGAATGGGTCACGATCGGTTGACCGGTGGCGTTCCAGTGGCGAGGCCGCCCGCCCTGTTAACACCGATGGTGTGAGTTTGCTTCACCGTTCGCGTGACGGGCGTTGCTCCGATCATCGGATGACGTTAGCGCTGGTGACCCCTACTTAACAGGAGGAATCTTGCGCGCACGTACCGTCATTGCCTCGATCAGCTTGGTTGCTGCCACCGTGCTCGCCAGCGCCGGGACCGCTGCTGCCCACGGCGCAGATGCCTATGGCGAGGCAGTCGAGTCGCCTGGCGTCGGCTCCGGGGACCTTCCGCAGGTGCCGGTCCATGTGCCAGTCAACGCCGTAGGAAACACCGTCAATGCGGTCGGAGTCCTGAACCCGACCATGGGCAACGACGGCTTCAACGGCTGACTTGCCAGATGGGGCCGCGTCCAGTCCCACCACCTTCGGACGGGGCGGGGCGATTCGCGTAGGTGCGGAGTGGTGGAGGTGATGCCTCACCACTCCGCACCTGTCTCGGCCTGGACGGTTCACCGAAGACACGATCCATCGGACACGTCAGTGCGGGATGCCCTCGATGATGTCGCGGGCACCTTGGCGGAGTAGTTCGGCGCAGACGCGTGAGCCGAGTACGGCGGGGTCGTTGATGGACTCGCCCCAGAAGTGGGCGTGTACGAACTTGGAGCCGTCGCGAGAGAACACCATGCCGCGCAGGCTGAGTTGGCCGTCGGGTTCGGTGACGCAGTACCCGGCGATGGGGCTGTTGCAGTGTCCGCGCAGGCCGTGCAGCATCACGCGCTCGGCCGTGATCTCGGTCATGGTGGGGTCGTCGTTGAGGCGCGCGAGGAGTCCGGCTACGGCGCCGTCGTCGCGGCGGCATTCGAGGCCGAGCGCTCCGGAGCCGACGGCCGGAAGCATCTCGGCGACGGTGAAGACCTGTCGGGCGCGGCGGGCGATGCCGAGGCGTTCGAGGCCGGACGTGGCCAGGATCATCGCGTCGAGTTTGTGGTCCATCGGTTTGGTGCCGTCGAGTTTCTCGACGCGGGTTCCGACGGCGCCGCGGACGCGTACGACGTTGAGGTCGGGGCGGACGCGGTTGATCTGTGCTTTGCGGCGTACGGCGGACGTGGCGACGGTGGCGCCCGGCGGCAGGTCGGCGAGGGTCTGCCGGTCGGAGCCCTCGGGGAAGAGGAGTACGTCGCGTACGTCGTCGCGGGGGAGGTAGGCGGCGAAGACCAGGCCCTCGGGCAGGGCGACGTCACCGGGGACGTCCTTGATGCAGTGCACGGCCATGTCGACGTCGCCGCGCTGCAGCATCTGGTCGATCTGCTTGACGAACAGGCCCTTCCCGCCGAGTTTGGCGAGGTCGCCCTGCCAGAGGTCGGCCTGCCAGAGGTCGGCCTCGGTGGTGACGGGCACGATCTCGATGTCGAGGTCGGGCTCGTGTTTACGGAGCAGCAGGGAGACTTGGTCGACCTGTGCGAGCGCCATGGGTGAGCTGCGCGTGCCGATGCGCAGCTTGCGGTTCGGGAAGTCGCTCATGGGCGGGGCTTCCTCTCGGTTCGTGTCTCGCGGTAGAAGGCTGATCCGGGGAGCTGGAGCGGGCCTCGCAGGCGTGCCGCGAGCGCGGGGCGGAGGGGCTGCAGGGCGCTGTCCAGGGCCTGCCAACCCCAGTCGTCGATCTCGTCGGACTGCAGCACGATGCCTGTTGTGTCCGCGGGCGTCAGTACGGGGCCCACGAAGACCAGGGCGAGGCGGTCCCGTCGCTCCGGCCGAGTGGCCTGCAGCCACTCGATCGCGAGGAGGGCGTGTTCGTTGAGGTCGAGGTCAAGGCCGAGCTCTTCGCGGACTTCTCGGCGCGCGGCGTCGAGGGGCGACTCGCCCTGTTCGACGCTGCCTCCGGGTAAAGCGAGCGGGTTCGCTGATTTCTGGCCGCTGAGTCGCGGGAACCTGCGCGTAGGTTGGCGAAAAGGCGCTCTGGGTGGACGAGTTTACGGTCACCCGCCTGTCATGGCCCTGTGCTCGTATACGGCCTCGGGGAGCAATGGAACAGTGGTTGGCGTTAAGCATTGACCGACGTCATGGACGCCGTTGACGGCGGGCGTTCCCGCCGGTTACCCGTGCTTGTCCGGTTCGGCGTCGGCGAAGGCGCGGTATCCGCCGAGATCTCGGGCTGGGCGAGGACGTCGCCGCGGTGTACGACTCGGACCGGACCCGGGGCCATCATCGGATGCTGATCCGCCGGCGTAGCGAGGTCGTGTCGGACATTCAGCAAGACCACCGTCGTCGTCATCACCGCGAAGTCCGCCGGGCGCAGGGTCTTCGGCCTCGCCACCGCAGGCGTCCGTCTCGCTTGACCTCTTGCGCGTCAGTCCGGCAGCCAGTGCAGCTCGTGCGCCAGGGTTTTGGCGACGGCACGGATGCGGCGGTGTAGTGGCGACTGCTCGCGTGGGAGGACCAGGTGGATCGTCAGGCTGGGCGCGCCTCGCAGTGGTCGCCAGGTGAGACCGGCCGGTTGTGCCGTGGCCGCGGCTTCTCCGGCCGGGGCGAGGGTGACCCCGTCGCGCAGGTCGCGCTGAGACATGTCGAAAGAGACTGCGGGCGTGTGGAACCGGGGGTGTGGTCGGGTGTCTCGGAACAGTGCGGACAGCTGATCGTGGATCACGGGGTTGGCCGCACGGTCCGGGAGTCGCAGCGGATACGCGGCCGCGTCGGCGATCTCGATCTCCGGGTGTTCGGCCAGCGGATGGTGCTGCGCCAGCTGGACCCCGATGCGCGCACGCCGCAGCAGGAACCGGCGCACGCCACGGCCCGGCTGTTCACCGCGGGTGATCCCGGCATCGATGCGGCCGTCGGCGACCGCGGGGGAGATCTCCGGTGTCGCCATCGGGACCGCGCCGACCTCGAGTCCGCTGTTGCCGCGAATCAGCCTGTCCACCAGGGCTGTTGCCGTCTCGGCCCCGGTGCTGAGGCTGTATCCGATGCGCAGCGTGCCCAGTTCACCGGCCGCCGCGCTCCGGGCGGTGTCCCACGCCCGGTCCAGCGCCGCCAGCGCGTGCGGCGCGGACTCCGCCAAAGCCGCACCGGCCGTGGTCAATACGACGCTACGCGTGTTGCGGACCAGCAGGGCCGTACCGAGTTCCGCCTCCAATCGGCGCATCCGGGCGCTGAGTGCGGGCTGTGCGATACCGATCCGTGCGGCCGCGCGGGTGAAGTTCAACTCCTGCGCCAGCACCAGGAAGTACCGCAGGCTCACCGTATCCGGAGCCACGTGCCCTCCCTGCCGATTGATAACGATCCGTTCTGAGTCTATCCCGTACCGGTCTTTCCCTCGACCGCACATCAAGCCCTAACCTGCGCATATGACGATTCAACTGACCGCAGTACCCGTCGCCGGGATCGATCGGTCTGAGTGTCAATTCGAAGTCGGACGTGTCCGGCCCAACACAGGAGGTTTCCATGGCTAAGGGCTACTGGGTCAGTGTCTACCCCGCCATTTCCGACCCTGAGAGGCTGACTGCCTACGACAAGCTGGCCGGTCCGGCTGTCCAGGCTGGGGGCGGGCGCACCCTGTCCCGGATCCCGTCCCGTGGCGGTCGAGTCGTCGCCCACGAGGCCGGAATCACGCAACGCGTCGTTCTGATCGAGTTCGACAGCTTTGAACAGGCCGTCGCGGCATACGAGAGCGAGGCATACCAGAAGGCGCTGGTGGCCCTCCCCGACGGCGTCGAGCGCGACTTCCGCATCATCGACGGCATCGACTGACCGGCGGGCCCAGCCATCGCTGAGCATCCGTCACCTGATACGCACACGGTGCTGAACGACGACTCACGAGATGAGTTCGAAGCCATGCCCCGCGTCCCAGTTCGTCGTCGACGTCCTCGACGGCCTGATCCCTGTCGGGCGGGCCGCGAAGCGGAGTTCGGGGCAGCCGACACATCATTGCCCGACAGCCGACTTGCCTAATGAACGCCGGGGAAAGCAGGCGGGTTCGCGAATTTCTGGCCGCTCAGTCGCAGGAACCTGCGCGTTGGTGGACGGCAGGGCGCTCTGCACGGACGAGTTCAGGGACACCCGCCTGTCATGCGGGTGTGACCGAGATACTCACCAAAGGGGCAACGGGATGATTCCGACAGCGCTGCCGTGGGGACGGGGTTTGTGACGGTTCTTGTGAGCCCTCGCCGTATTTCAGAGGGATACCCGCGCTGTTCTGCCAGCGGCAGAACACCGGCCGGACCGGGCTCGACGATCACTACAGTCCAGTCTCATGACGACGATTACGACGCGTCCGGTCGAGTATCCGGCCGACGGTTTGACGATGATCGGGCACCTCGCGCTCCCGGCCGGTGTCGACCGCCGGCCCGCGGTGCTGCTCGGACCAGAGGGCATGGGGCTCAGCGACGTCGAGCGCCGCAGGGCCGATGCTCTCGCCGAGCTGGGTTACGTAGCGCTGGCCTTCGACCTTCACGGCGGGCGCTACTTGGGTGACCCCGAGGAGATGCTGGCCCGTTGCCTGCCGCTGCTCGCTGATCCCGACCGGATGCGGGGTATCGGCCATGCGGCGCTCGACGTGTTGCGCGCCGAACCGAGGACCGATCCCGACCGGATAGCCGCCGTCGGCTACGGCACCGGGGGCGCCGTCGGGCTGGAACTCGGGCGCGATGGCGTCAGCCTGCGCGCGATCGGGACAGTCAACGCACTGACCACGGGCCGACCGGGCGAGGCGGCGCGCATTCGCTGCCCGGTGTGGGCCGGGGGTCGGGTCGGAAGACCCGATCATGCCGCCCGCGCAACGGAACGCGTTCACCGATGAGATGCAGGCCGCGGGCATCGACTGGCGCCTCACGGTCTACGGCGGCGCCTTGCACGCCTTCCACCACCCGCCGGTCGACCACCCCATGGTCCCCGGCGTCGGCTACCACCCACAGCACGCGCAGCGAGCCTGGCGCGACGTCGTCGACCTGCTCGCCGAGTGCCTGCCCGCGACGGAGGACTTGGGGGCATGACCCAGGCAAACATGCTGGCGCCAGGCCTGGTCGGCATCGGGCACTGACAGTCCCCTCCCCTCAAGACCGCACAGCAGAACAGCATTCGGGTAGATGCTCGATCGCGGAGACGTATGGACAACTGCCGCAGTAAATACCGGATTTACCGCGACGGGGGACCTGCCGCGATCACTCCGACCTGTGACGGGGCGTGCGTCCCGGCCGCCGCGGCGAGGCATACGCATTTACTGCGGCGTAACTGTGCTGACCACGCGCCAAGCCGCATCAAGATCAACTCATTGCCCCTTCGAGGGGTATCTCGGCTGAACCCGTCATGGAGGGATGGGGCCGCCGCGGTGGGGGCGGGCCGTGTGGATGTATTTCATGGCAGTGGTGATGGAGATTCCGAAGATACGGACGAGGTGGACGGGATCTTCGGTCTCACGGGCCTCGTCCAGGATTCTGTCGGCGCGAACTGCGCGCAGAGTCAGGCCGGCGGCATCGAAGCGCCTGTAGACGTAGTCCGCGCAGACAGGATCAGTCGCACTGGCGGTCTGTTGGGTGATGAGGAGATGTGAGTTGACGGTGCGTGGCCAGCGCCTATGGCGGTAGCGGAGCCAGGCGTGCAGCAGGGCAGCTGTGGTGTCGTCGAGGTGGATGATATGGCGGCCGTGTGGGCGGCGGATCAGAAGTTGCCGTCGGGTAAGCAGAAGGTCGGAGAGGAGGAGGTTGCGCAGGTCGGTGCCGCTGGTGGCGTGGAGGGCGACCAGGGCGAGAACCAGGCGGGTAGCGGGGTTGGTGCTGGTCTCCAAGAGTCCGGCCAGCCGGTCGGGGGCCAGGGTGGTGGGCAAGAGTTCCTGGCGGGTGATGCGGAGGCCGCGGCTGGGGTCGACGAAGACGAGCTTGGCGTGTTTTAGGGCTCGAAAGAGCGACCGGACCGCCACAGCGCGCTCGTGGGCGCGTGGGCCTCTGACCGCGGTGACAGCGGCCGTGACGTCAGCCTCGGTCACTTGACGCAGGGTGGTGTAGCGGGTCGTCCAGTCAGCGAGTGGCGTGTCCAGGTAGATGAGGTAGCGGCGCATGGTGGCGTAGTCGGTGACGCGGTGGTGGGACCTGCTGGCGCCACGCAAAACCTTCACCCACGTGTGGAGCTCGTCGCTGATTCGACTCGGGAAGGCGGCGATGGTGCGCTGGACGAAAGCCTCGTGGCGGTTGCGTCGCGGGGGCGAGGGTACGAGCTGTTCGCGTTGGTCCAAGAAGGCGACAAGGCCACCAATGCGGCCTTTGCCACCCAGCACGCGGTGGAGCGCTCGCAGTTCATTCTCGTTAAAGGCGATGTCGGCACCCAACCAGGTGGCGGCCACTCGTAGAACCCGAGCTGAGGGCTCGTGGACTCGCTGGTGCCAGCGGTGCTCAGTCGTGTACCGGGCGAAGTCCGCCAGCAGGGCCTTCACCGGAGGTATCGGGGCTGGCAGCAGAGCTCCGGCCAGCGGGCGCCAGTCCCGCTCGACCTCGAAGATCGTCGCCTGGCCCTTAAGGACGACTGGCGGATTGAACTCCGGGCGGTCTCCGAGGAGCTCGCTGCGGGGCGCGCTGCCGCCCGCCAAAGGCGGTCCAGCAAAACGTAGTTGTCGCCAGGTGCTGGCGTCGGTGTCGGGACCCAGTTGAAGGCGTTGCCGAGTGCAGTCGCGGCATCGTCCGGCCTGCAGGGGAAGTGGCCCGGCGCCACACCGTCCGCAACGTCCCTGCTGGTCAGCGTATTTGCGCCGCCAGTGCCTACAGGCGTCGCACCATTGGTTTCGGCCCCACGACAGGCAGTGATCGCAGCTTCGCGGCTGAGGTTGAGGGCGGGCTCGCTGGGCGTGCGGTAGCACGGCCACCCCGTGGTCGAGATCAGGGGCCAGCAATCCGGCCATGTTCAGGACCGCAGTGACTCCGGAGTGCTGGCGAGGCAGGGCGTCAAGGATGGTGGCGTCGACCAGGTCTTGGCCTGCGGCGTCGCGGGCCGCCAGCGCAAGGGCCAAGGTGTTCACGGCACTGACGCGCCAGGTGCGGCTCAGGCGGTGCTCGGTCTGTACTTCGTTGACCAGCGGTTTCAGTCGTTCCAGATCGTCCTGGAGCCGACCGCGGAGCAAGACGGCGTGGCACTCCAGCAGTCGGTAGGGCGCGGGGAACATGGCCATCTGTCCGCGTACTGCCGGCGGGCGATCCGCCCATCGTCCAGGACGGCGGCCGGGCGTTGGGCGCGTGCCCAACCAGGCGTCTGGTAGCGGCCGTCGGCGTGTAGTCGGTAGGTGCCGGTGGGCGCCGCGGGCCGCCGGGTGGACGCCGGGAGACAGAACGAAAGCTGGGTCCACACCGGGTAGCGTGCGGCCTGGGCGGCTCGTAGTACCAGGCTGCGTCGTACTCGGTGATCGCCACGACGCATGCGCGGCAGAAGCCTTCCTTGTTGACCCGCCATAGCAGCTTGCAACGTCTGCATTCGGCTGCCGGGTGGTAACGCTTGGAGCGCCACTGGTGGCACGGGGAACAGAACGGCGATTGCGCTCGCAGTCCCCAGCCGAGACACCCCGCGCACTGCCCCAGCGAAGGAACGCGAGGAACGCGTATGCGTGGTCGGGCCATCTCAGTTCGGCGGGAGCGACGTCGGCCGCCCCGCTCCGCTCGACCGGCGTGGCACCGGCCGCGGAAGCTCTCCCGCGGCCTTCGCGAGTTCCTCGCCCTGGGCTGCCGGAGACTTCCGGGCGACGGGCTCGGCGATCAGCAGGTCCGCGACCGTGCACTGCAGCGCGGCGCAGATCAGGTCGAGGTCCTCCAACCGCACCGTCACCGGTGTGCCCGACCAGAGCGCGGAAACCTTCGACAGCGACGGAGTGAACCCGACTTCCGCGAACACAGGCATCAGCTCGCTGGGCCTCCAGATGCCCCGGTTGGCCGCCGCCCACCGCAGGTTCCACTTCACGACAGACCCCCCGCATCCACGCGCAACCGCTGTGCTGCCCGGGTTGACGAACGCTGGCTCGCCATCTCCGGATCGCCCTGAGCAGACAAAATGTACCGAACCGTGGTCGTAGTCCAGTCATGGCCAAGCAATTTCTGCACCTCCCACAGCGACATTCCTGCCTCGTAGCGGTGTGTGGCGCAGGCGTGCCGAAGCAGATGCGGAAAGATCCGCTCAACCGGACCTGACAGGTGAGCCGCTGAGGCCCGTGCCAGGGCCTTCCGCAGTGTCGAGGTCGTCACCGATAGGCCCACTGGACTCGGGCGGCCCTCGAAATCCAGGGCCAGGCGCTCCGATGGCCAGACCGGCGACTCAGGGTGCTCGGGGTCGTCCGAGAACAACCCCCGCACTTCCTCCACGTACCACCACAGCAGCTCGCGGCCCTCGGCGAACAGGAACGCCTCGCGCTGCCGCGGCCCCGACCCACGGGCCCCTTTGCCCTGGACGACGAAGCGCCCGAAGTCGCCCGCTTCCCAGTGCAGGTCCTTCATCCGCATCTGGCACAGCTCCGAGGCCCGCACCCCGGATATGTAGATCAACTTCGACATTACGTAGTCCCGGCACGCCACCGCCTCCTTGCGGGCGTGCGCCAGCTCCCGCCGCCAGCCGGCGAAGAACTCGCCGACCGCCCGTGCCGACGGCGGCACACGCAGGCCGAAGTCGCCGCGGTGCGCGTGTCGGTTGAAAGGGTCGATGGGCGACTCGACCGCCGTTCCGAACCTTCGGAAGATCTCGTGCGCGTAGCGTTGCTCCAGAAACGCGAAGAAGTGGTCGATCCGGTTCAGCTTTGATCGGACCGTCGGCGCTTGGCGCTTGCCGACCCCGGCGAAGTAGGCGTCGACGTGACGCGGCGTCAACCTCCACGGCACTAACCCGTAGTGGTCGCACACCTCGATCACCGGCTTCGTCAACCCGTCCAGCGTCGAGGACGCCAGTCCCGCCACATCCCGCGCCCACTGGTACTCGACCAGCGTGTCCATGAAGAACAACTGCTCGTCCTCCTGGTCAGCCCCGCCGGCGTACCGCCGCTGCAGCAACAGCACGTCGCTCAGCCCCGGCTCACCGCCCAGTAGGTCAGCATCTGTCGAAAGATGTTCGCTGGGCGGTGGCACGAGGGAGAGCACGCGCGTCCTGGGATCTGCCATGGACACGGAAGTTACAGCAGTTACTCCTGGAATTCTGGAGAACAGCCTAGAATCCAGGATGCTCGCTCATTGAGCCGAGGGAGCCTTCTGCCAGCTGAGATTGGGAGTTGCGGCTCTCAGTAGCGCAGGGAACCCGCTCGTACTCCAGTTAAGTGCCAGGTGCCGCCGCGGGCGGAGCGGACTATCAGTACGCGATCATTGGGGTCCGTGATGAGGACCGTGGCGGTGACGGGGTGCCCGGTGGGGCGATTCGCACTCATGGGGCGCACTCCGGATTAACGAGGAGGCATGGATCACGGCGCGGCTGGCGACGAACGGCCCCGCCAGCCGCCTGCACGGGACGGAGTGGCGGCTGGCGGGGCCCGGCAGGCGGCCGCCTATGTTGCTCGCCGTCGACGGCCGTCCTTCCCGAGACCAGCGGTATCGGAGCTGGGCTCGGGGGTCTTGGCGAGCGGGCACAGTCCCTTGTGGCTGTAGATGACCAGGGGCGCGGCACTGGCCCGGTCGTGCACGTGAGTGTCGTACGCCTCGCCGGGCATGATGACCCTCTCGCAGCGGCTGCAGATCACGACTTGCCCCCGTCCTTGCCGCACGAGGGGCACGCCCGCGGGAACCAGGACACGACGAGGTCGAGCCTGTGCAGGGGACGTTGGCCGAGGTTGACCGCCGTACGGTTGTCGAGGATTACGCCGCACCACACACACGCGGTGCCGCGCACCTGCTGCTCACTGAGGCCCTTCCAACTGCGCAGATCGCAGGTCTTCGCCATCATCGGCTCACTCCCGGGCGGCATCCGCAAGTGACCACGGGCCAGACGCGAGTGCCGCCGACGAGGGTGATGTGCCCTGCGGCGTGCAGTGTCTTGCCGACGGCTCCACAGTGGAAGCAGGCCTCACCATGGAGTCGGGCGATGCTCACTGGCCCCTCTACATGGGTTGGTGACACCGCTTGTGATTCACTCATGTCGGTTCCATCTGCCCTCTCTTGACGATGGGACAGATGGTGGGCTTCTGAGGGCACTACAAGTGACACAGACTGTGTCACCTGGTGTCACCCAGTCAGATCGCGCCGATCCACTCCGCGAAATTGGTGAGACTCTCGGCGTTCGCACGCTTCAACCGTCGGAGTGTGGCGGCGTCCTCCCGAGCCCATCGGTGCTCACGCGTGTGCTGGGGAGCGATGCGACGGGCAGCCTTGAGGGACTCGAAGGAGTGGTCAGGCAACCCCGCCCACAGCTGCGCACGGGCCAGCTCGATGTAGAAGCCGCTGCGCCGCTCCGCGGGCAGCTCCTTGGGTGGCTTCCACTCGCTGGCGACGTCCAGTGCACGGCCGACGTGGTCACTGCCGAGGCTGATGGCTACGGACACTTCGTGGATGCGCACGGAGTCGGGGCCGAAGGCGGTGCCTTGGTAAATGCCTTCCGGCACTCGCTCGCCTAGAGAGTGGGCCTCGTGGAGGTGGGTGTCTGCGGCGCTCGCGTTACCTGCGCGGCCTGCGATCACAGCCGCACGCATGTGCAGGGCTCCGCGAGCGGCGATCGCGGCGGTGTCGCTCGAGGCGGGGAGCTGGTCGGCTGCCTGCTCCAGGGCCCGTAAGCCTGGTGTGTGGGCGCGTGCGGCGAAGAACGTCTCCGCTCGGACGTAGCTCACGGTCGCCTCGAGGAGAGAGTCGTCCGCTTCCGGGACGGCCCAGCGCATGAGCTCGATCAGCCGCGCAGAGAGGTCGGACGCCCCGTACTTGTAGGCGACCGCATCGGCCGAGCGGTAGGCCGTAACGAGGAGTACAGCCAGCTCGGCGCGCTCTGCTCCGCGACTGGCATGGAAGGCGCGGGCGAGCTCGACAAGCAGGGCGGGCAACTGTCGGGTGATCTGGACGTACTGAGCGGCCAGGCGCCAGTTGGTGGCTGTCGCGACGTTAGAGCGGAGTTCGACGAGGGGGCGTGTGGGGCCTTCGTCGGGCACGTCGTAGGCAGCGATGGCCGCGGAGATCGCAGGTAGGGCGTCGTGCACACGTGTGTCGACGCGAGCGTGCCCGGTGAGAAGCCGAGATGGGTCAACGCCGAGGGCGGCCGCGATGGCGTCAAGGGTGTCGTCGCTGGGGAACCGGCTGCCTTGTTCGATCTTGCGGAGCATGCTGAGGGAGATGAATCCAGCGCGTGCTAGGTCGTCTTGGGTCATGCGGCGGGCGCGCCGGATGGCGGCGATGCGCTGGCCTACCTCGTGCGGGGCGTCGGCGGGCATACTGGCTCCAGTTCGGTGTGTCCACTCCGAACCGTACCCACGCCGACACGCTGCGGGTACGCAAACGGCCCCGCGGCATTCGTCTGTGGGGCCGCCTTGTCGCCGCTCAGCCGGAGGCAATCGCCACGAGTTCGGTGAGGCTGTCGATCTGCCAGTCCGCCGCGGCTCGCACTTCCGGCGCGTCTGCCCAGTAGTGGCCCCACGGCCCGCGGCGGATATGCGCGACGCGAAGTCCGGCCGCCCGTGCGGGGAAGAGGTCGTTGGCCGGGTGGTCGCCGACGTACAGCGTTGCCTGCGGCTCGGCCTGCGACACCTCCAGGACTCGCTGAAAGAACCCGGGTGCGGGCTTGGCGACGCCCCACTCCCCGGATGTCACCACCAGGTCAGCAGGCAGAGCCAGGCGGCGGAGCAACTCGCCCGCGCGCACCGTCTGGTTCCCGGCGATGATGACGCGGACGCCTTGCTGGCGGAGCTCGGCGAGGGCGGGGCGCACATCTTCGTACAGGTCTGCTTCGTCGATGACCTCCCCTCGGCCCGCGGCTTCTCTGGCCTCGTACTCGGCGGCGATGTCCACCCCGGGCTTCACCATCCGGACCGCATCGGCGTTGTCGCGGCCGTGGGTGACAACGGCGCCGACGAGGGCGGAGAGGGTGTGCCGGGGGACGCCGAGCCAGTCGGCCCATCCTGCCCAGTGGCGGTCGTCTCTGGTGAGGGTCTCGCCGACATCGAGCACCACGGTACGGATCATGGCGGCAGCGTATCGGGGCATGACGAAAGGCCCCCTCCCGGCTCCGAAGAGCTGGTAGGGGGCTGTGTGGCCTCGTCACATCAGGAAAGCGAAGCACGTCTGGATGGCGGCGAGTTGGCTGACTCCACCGCGGCACTTCCTGTCTCTCACCGGAACAGAGCGATGACGGCGACGACCACACCCGCTATACCCGCCAGAGCACCGATGCTGGGCAGTGGCCAGCGGGCCCGTTCCAGGGTTTCTACCCGCTGCTCCAACTGGTCGATGTTGGCCTCGGCCTGAGAGGTGCGTTGGAGGGCGAGCTCCAAGCGGCCGTTGAGCTCGGCGAATCCCTTTTCCATGGCCCCGCGCAGCCGCTCCAGTTCGAGCGCGACCGACTGCGATTCGGGCGGGGTCACCTGCGGTCCCGTACGCCCGGCAGCCAGGCCGCGGTCGAGGGGTCGCCGATGAGCGGGCCGAGCGCCGACTTCACCACAGTGAGCGCGGTCGGAATGGCTGCCACCGCCGCGGCCGTCCACGAAGAGATGCGGGTGAAGTCGAACCCGTCGGCGAGGAGGAGGCCGAGGAACGCCGCGGCGTACGTGGCGATGGTGCGCTCGATGAGGTCGGTGAGGAGCTTGGGCATGGCAGATCCGTTTCTGTGGTCGGGGCTTCAGGCTTCAGGGCCGGTCGGGGACGTCGAGGCGGACGGTGATGTTCTCGATGGCCTGGGTGATGCGGGCGACCAGCGCGTCGGCGTCGACCTCCTGGTGGTGCGTGGCCAGCGCGGCGGCCAGCTCGCGGATAGTCGCCTGCTGGGCCTGGAGGGTCGTCTCCACCTTCCGGATCCGCTTGCTGATGTCCACGACGATGGACTTGGCCATCCAGTGGTCGTTGCCGGGTGACCAGTCGGCGGGTACGCCTACGACGCCGTCGGTGTTCCAGACCGCGTCGGCGATATCGCGGGCGGTGGGCATGTCGTCCTCCTGTGCGGGGTTCCAACTGGCGGGGTGCTTGAGACGCTCGGCGACGTGGCGGCGGATGGCGGGCATGCCGCCTGCGATGCCGCGGGGGTCGACCTTCCCGGGCTGCCACTCGGCGTGGCCAATCACGGAGGTATCGCCGTCCCCGCCCCAGCCGTGCGCGGGCAGAATCGCCGCCGAGGCGCGCACGATCGCCTCGACCTGCGCCTGGGGCCAGGGGTCGCGGCCGTCGCCGAGGTTCTCGCACTCGAAGCCGTAGAAGTGGCGGTTGCCGTCGGTGTTCGCCTCGTTGTCCGGCGGCAGGCGCTTCTCGGCGATGACGGCGCGCAGCACGTCGTCGTCGCCGAGGCCCGCGTGGTTGGTCCGGCCGTAGCCGACGAGGTGCACGGTGCCGTCCTTGGTGATGACGCCGTGGCACAGCGGGCCGGGCAGGCTCGCATACCCGTTCCGGCAGATCGACACGGTCCGTACGGCGCCCTACGTGACGGTGTGGTGGATCATCACGCCATGCACGGTGCCCCATCGGCCCTTGTGGTCGCGGTTGTGCGTGCGCCAGTCGCCGACCTCGGCGACGCGTACGCCCTCTGCGCGCAAAGCCGCCACGAACGCGGCCGCGGACAGGGGATCGGCCATCAGGCCTCCAGCCATGAGAAAAGCCCCGGCCAGGGAAGGCGCGGGGCGTACGAGCGGTGCTCTGACGGGGTGTTCAGGCGATGCGCTGATACAGGAGGCGAGTCTGATTCCCGCCTCGGAGGATCGTGTCCTCGACAGCGGCGGTTGCCTGCGCGAACTGCATCGTGACCGGGGTGACCGTGCCGTCGGTGGCGAACGTCCCCTGGTCGTAGGCCGACCAGAACGTCGCGTTCCCGTTGGCGCCTCCGGCGAGCCTGTCGGTGGTGTTCGAGGGTCGGCGGAAGATGACCTGCTGTGGATTGTTGAACGTGCCGGTCGCTTCCGGGCGACGGTCTGGGTGAAGGAGGCGAAGAGCGCTCCGGCCGCGTCCCAGTTCCACTTGAAGTCCCCACTGCTGCCGGTGCCGTTGCCGCCGGTGGAGTACGAGATGTAGAGCCAGTACGCGTAAACGGCGTTCGGCTCGGGCGTGAAAGTGATCTCACTCGGGACGTAGACCACGCTGTTGTTGACGGTCTGGTCGTTCTCCTGCATGACCAGCTGCACATGCCGGGCATTGAGCCCGTCCGCAGTCAGCACCTGCCCCGCGAACCACTGGGGAAAGGACACGACTCCTCCTTAACGGTCGTCTCATTTGCCGTCTGCGGTCGCAGATGAAGGGGGAGGGTTCTCCTCCGTGCCGTCCTGGCACGGCGTGTAACTTCATATACAGGGATATGCGCCAATGAAGACGGCTCGGCGCGGAAGAAGATGATCGAAATGGGGACCCGCGTGATGGCGGCCATGGTGGCGGCCATCCTGGCGGGCGGCGGAACGATGGTCGCCTGCGGTGGTGGAGGAGGGGAGTCGGGGGGAGATCGTGCAGTTGTCACCGAAGCCGACATGAGGGCGTGGGCAGAGAACTTCGTCGAGCACCCGGCGGCCGTGGCGGCGGAGGAGATATTCGAGGGCGACACCAGCGAGGTATGTGACGAAGGCGAAGGCGGGGCCGAGGCCGTTCAGGACATTATCGACGATGCTCCGGATTCGCCGTATGCCAACGCCGAACTCGAGAAGGCGCTTGCTAGCTTGCGGGACGCGATCAAGGGCGCATGTGCCGTGGAGTCCGGCGACATCTCACAAGCCTCGGAGGCGTTCGGGAAGCTGGGCGACGCGGTGGAGCAATTCGATGCCTTTGCCGAGAAGGTCGACAAAAAATTCCCCGGCCTGAAGTTCCGGGAAGATTTCGATATCGGCCTACAGGACAATGGCGGCTCCGAGGCCACCGAGGAGAGTCCGCCACCCACAGAGGGGTCGCCAGACTCGATCTTCGATGACGGACGCGACGACGTGACACTCAAGTCCTGTCGAATCGGAGATCCGTACGGTCTCGGCAACTCGTACGCCATCGCCGATCTGTCGATCAAGAACGGCTCGTCCCAGGTCTCGGACTACTCGGTAAGGGTCGAGGTCACCGACGCGAAGACCGGAGACCGACGGGCCACGATGTTCGCATTCGCGGGCAAGGTCGCCCCTGGCCAGACTGTGGATACCGGGAACGGCGATGGCGAGGAGGATGTGAACAGCAACCCCACGGAGATCACTGGAACGATCAAGTGCTCGGTACTGTCCGCGGACCGTACCGAATCCAGTGAGTAGCACGGATTGGCCTTAGAGTGCGGCGACCGCGGCTCACGCAGGAGGATGCAGCGCAGGCTCTTGGTGTCAGCCGGGCCACGGTCCAGAACATTGAGCGCGGAATGCGGAGCGGTCGCCCGTTCACCCGAGTCAACTCGACCATGCGTGCGTACGCCGCCCTGCTCGGCTGGACGGCCGACAGTGCTGAGGCCGTAGCCGCGGGGGGTGAGCCGACCGCAGCGCGCGGAGGTGCCGGCGAACCGGTCGCCGAGGCCCCGGCTGCCGAGGCTCAGGCGGCAGCTTCCACAGGGCTTCCGCTCACTGTCGCCGAGGAGCTGGCGAGCGACGGAGCCCTTCTTGATACGCGAGTCATCGCGCTGCCAGGCGGCGGCCACGCCGTAGTGGTGGCGAAGGGGAAGCCCGGAGGGACCCCGGAGGAAGTGAAGCAGGCACTTGAGGCGTGGCGCCGCGCCCAACCCCAACTGCAGGTGATCGACGACCTGGTTGGCGACGAAGGCGCCGAGCCGGAGGCGTGACTGGACCCACAGGGCGCCATGGCACCTACCGAAATTGGTACGTGGGTCCGGGCGCTTCGCTGCGGGAATCCGTGGGGTGACCTGCGGGTTCCCGAAGATCGTTTAGGGGGAGTTTGGGAGCGCGCTGCCGTATGGAGCGCGTAGCCAGCCCGTAGGCGACACGTGGGCAACCCGCATGGCGATCAACGCACAGAGCCCCGGACCCTGCATGACCTGCAGGTTCCGGGGCTCTTTCGCTGTTCAACCCGGTGGGCGCGGACGGTTTCGAACCGCCGACATCCGCCTTGTAAGGGCGGCGCTCTACCGCTGAGCTACGCGCCCGGAGCGGACGACAGCCTACCTTGCCTGGGGTGCTGTGCCGCAAACCCGTTGTGGGTGGGGCCGGGGATCGGTGTGATCTGTTTTGCAACTTGTTGCACAACCCCGTACGGGTCGACTACAAACAACTTCGACGGTGCGCCGCGCGCGACCACTACGGAGGAGACCGGATGAGCCACAGCCCGAGCCACGACGCCCGGACCAGGACGAGCCCGAGCGGCAGCCCCTATCCGCATCTGCTCGCCCCGCTCGACCTGGGTTTCACTACGCTGCCGAACCGCGTGATCATGGGCTCGATGCATGTCGGCCTGGAGGAGGCCGAGCGTGGTTTCGAGCGGATGGCGGCGTTCTATGCGGAGCGTGCCCGTGGTGGGGCCGGGCTCATCGTCACCGGCGGCATCGCGCCCAATGAGGAGGGGCGGCCCTGGGACGGTGGCGCCAAGCTGACCACCCCCGAGGAGGCCGAGCAGCACACCGTCGTCACCGACGCCGTGCACCGCGAGGGCGGGAAGATCGCGCTACAGATCCTGCACTTCGGGCGGTACGCCTACCACGAGGCCCTGGTCGCGCCGAGCCCGTTGCAGGCGCCGATCAGCCCCTTCGTGCCGAACGAGCTGAGCGACGACGACGTCGAGCGGACCATCGAGGACTTCGTACGGGCGGCGGAGCTGGCCCGGTCCGCCGGGTACGACGGCGTCGAGATCATGGGCTCCGAGGGCTACCTGATCAATGAGTTCATCGCGGCCGCCACCAATCGGCGTACCGACCGCTGGGGCGGGTCGTACGAGAACCGCATTCGCTTCGCGGTCGAGATCGTGCGGCGTACGCGGGAGCGGGTCGGGCCGGACTTCATCCTGATCTACCGGCTGTCCATGCTGGACCTGGTTCCCGGCGGCTCCACGCTCGATGAGGTGGTGGCCCTGGCCAAGGAGATCGAGGCCGCGGGGGCCACGATCATCAACACCGGTATCGGGTGGCACGAGGCGCGCATTCCGACCATCGCCACCTCGGTGCCGCGCGGTGCCTACGCCTGGGTGACGAAGCGCGTGATGGGCGAGGTCGGCATTCCGCTCGTCACCACCAATCGGATCAATACGCCCGAGATTGCTGAGCAGTTGCTTGTTGATGGGCATGCTGATCTCGTCTCCCTCGCTCGGCCGTTTCTTGCCGATGCCGCGTTCGTGGCGAAGGCGCGTGAGGGGCGCGGCGACGAGATCAACACCTGTATCGGCTGCAACCAGGCGTGCCTCGACCACACCTTCAATCTCCAGATCACCTCCTGTCTGGTGAACCCGCGCGCCTGCCACGAGACCGAGCTCACCCTCGAGCCGGTCACGGAGATCCGTCGCCGTAAGCGCATCGGTGTCGTCGGTGCCGGGCCCGCCGGGCTGGCCTGTGCCGTCTCGGCCGCGGAGCGCGGGCACGAGGTCACGCTCCTCGACGCCGCGGGTGAGGTCGGCGGGCAGCTGAACATGGCCCGCAAGGTTCCCGGCAAGGAGGAGTTCGACGAGACCCTGCGGTACTTCCGCCGCCGTCTCGAACTGCTCGGCGTGGATGTCCGGTTGAACACTCGCGTTACCGCCGAGGAGCTGGCCGGCGGGGCCGGTGCGGCTGCTTACCCGGCGTTTGACGAGATCGTGCTTGCTACCGGTGTGACGCCCAGGACTCCGAAGATCGAGGGCGTTGACCACCCGAAGGTCGTCTCCTACGTCGATGTGCTGCGCGGTGGCGCCGACGTCGGGGAGCGGGTCGCGATTGTCGGTGCCGGTGGCATCGGCTTCGACGTCGCCGAGTTCCTTACCGACAGCGGTGACCAGGCGAGCCTGGATCCGGCGACGTACTTCCGTAGCTGGGGTGTCGACATGGAGTACCGCGAGCGTGGTGGGCTCATCGCGCCCGAGCGGCCTCGGCCGCCCCGGACGGTGCACTTGTTGCAGCGCAAGACCAGCAAGGTCGGCGCCGGGCTCGGCAAGACCACGGGCTGGATCCACCGCACCGAACTGCGCCACCGCGGCGTGGAGTTCCTCGCCGGGGTCACTTATGAGCGCATCGACGACCACGGGTTCACCATCACGGTGGACGGCGAGCCGCGGCTCCTCGACGTGGACACGGTGGTGCTCTGCGCCGGGCAGGAACCGCACCGCGACCTCTACGAGCAGCTTCAGGACTGCGGCACCCCGGTCCATGTGATCGGCGGCGCCGATGTGGCCGCGGAGCTGGACGCCAAGCGGGCGATCAAGCAGGGGACCGAGCTTGCGGCTTCCCTGTGACGATCGCTCGTCGCTTCCCTGTGACGGTGACTCCTCCTTGTCTCGGTGACTCCTCCTTGTCCGTGACGGTCGCTTATCGCCTCCCTGTGACGGTCAGCCGTCACGGGGTGCGGGCACAGGGATGATGGGGGGATGTCGCTGCCGTTCGCCATCCTCACCGCCCTGGTCGAGAAGCCGTCCTCGGGACTCGAACTGACCCGCCGGTTCGACAAGTCGATCGGCTACTTCTGGTCGGCCACGCACCAGCAGATCTACCGGGAGCTGGGGAAGCTGGAGGAGGCCGGATACGTCCGGGTCCTGCCGACGGCGAAACCGGCCCGCGGGCAGCGCAAGGAGTACGAGGTGCTGCCCGCGGGGCGGGCCGCGCTCGTGGAGTGGGTCGAGAAGGAGGAGGACCCCAAGCCGATCCGGTCCGCGCTGCTGCTGCGGATGCGCGCGGCGGCGGCCGTCGGGGCCGGCGGTCTGACGGATGAACTGCGGCGTCATCTCACCCTCCATGAGGCACAGTTGGCGGAGTACGAGGAGATCGAGCGGCGCGACTTCCCGGCCGGGCGGCGCGAGGCACCGGAGGACCGGCTCCGGCATCTCGTGCTCCGGGGCGGCATTCAGCTCGAGACATTCTGGATCGACTGGATCACGGAGGCGCTGGCCTCGCTGGAGCCGACGGCGGCCTCAGAGGGCTCGCTGGAGCCCACGGCGGCCCCGGAAGAGCGGTGACGCTCACCCCTCTTCCTGCGCGCCCCCGCCTCCGCCCTCGTCAGCGACGTCGCCCGCGCTGTCGTGCGAGTGCTTCAGGCGCATCCGTATGTCCACCGCATCCGGGCCCGTGAACCGCTGCCAGAACCGGTGACAGGTCACGAAGATCGCCAACTCTCGTTCGCGCTCGCGGAGTTTCTCGACCTCGGCCTGTTCGTCCGCGGTCCAGCCGGGCGAGGCGGGCCGCTCGACCTTGCGCCAGCGCTCGCTGTCGCTGAACCCTTCGAGCGGCACGACGGACCAGGGGAGCCGCTTGAGGAGGGCGTGAAGCTCGGCCCTGATCTGGTGCAGCTCCTCCTGACCTGCGAGGAGGTCTTCGGGAAAGTCATGGATCTCGGCCACGCAGCAAATCCTACGCCTGTTCGATTTTATGGAGCGAGAGAAAAGTGAGTCCGTCACACGAACGTGTGTTCCGTGCCATCGTGGGGTCATGACCATCGAGGTGCGCCCGGCTTCCGTATTCGAGGACGTCCGTGCCGTGCTCGGCCCCAAGTCGCCCGGCGCCAACGTCTGTTGGTGCCTGAGCTACCGGATCCCGTCCAAGCTCAACAACGAGCTGCGCGGCCCTGCTCGCGGTGAGTACGTCGCCGAGCTTTGCCATGCGGAACCGCCTCCGGGAGTGCTCGCGTACGACGGTGACGAGCCGGTCGGCTGGGCCGCCGTGGCGCCGCGTGCGGACACGTCCTTCGCGCGCAGCCGCAAGATCCCGCACGTCGACGACCTGCCCGTCTGGTCGCTGTGGTGCATTCGGGTACGCCCCGGCCACCGGAAGCAGGGGATCACGCACGCCCTGATCGCCGGGGCGGTCGAGTTCGCCCGCTCGCACGGTGCTCCGGCGGTCGAGGCGTACCCCCTCGACAGCGGCGACGCCAAGGTCGATATGACGATGGCGTACGCCGGGATCCGGAAGAACTTCGAACGCGCCGGGTTCGTTCAGGTCGCCGACACCACCTCGGTACTGGCCGGTCATCCCCGGGTCCTGATGCGGCTCGACCTGCGCTGACGGATCGGGCCCAAGGCCCAAGGCCCTGTCGTCGGACTCCCGCCTTCGGGCCCACCCACGACCAGCGCCGCATCACGAGGAGCACGAGCCCGACGAGGGCCAGGGACCAGACCATCC